>CAYIMH010000022.1:0-9699 GCA_964364525.1 uncultured Candidatus Saccharibacteria bacterium
GGTTTTGCCGGTTGATTAGCCAGCAGAAACTTAAACCGAGACCTTGCCCGAACCGCCCGTCGAGACCACCCCTGATCCTACTCCGCCCACTCCCGAGCCGGCCGCTGACGCAATCATTCCAAGCGCCGAATAATTCCCTTGGCCGGACCCGCTCGTCATATTTCCCAAATGTAAACTAGCACTTTACATTTAGTAAGGAGTGGTGTAAACTGGGGATAAGTCTTATTTTACTTTTTGTATAAAATGCTACAAAAACTTAAACGTCTTACCGTAGAAGAAAGATTGAAATCCCTTGGACTGACCGTTTTCACGCCCCAAGAATTCCGGGATATTTTTAGCGTGTCCGCCAATACCGCTTCGGCTTTTATTAAGAACAACGTGACCAGCGGCTTACTTATCAAATTACGCAATAGTTTTTATCTGATAAAAGACAGCCACCCTTCTCACCTGTTCATAGCCAATAGACTTTGTAGCCCGTCTTACATCTCGCTGGAGACGGCATTGTCCCACTATGGCATCATCCCCGAAGTCGTATATACTACGACCTCGATTACCACCAAGATACCACGAGAATATGAGACACCCATCGGCACTTTCAGCTATCAGTGTATTAAAAAAGAGGCCTATGCTGGCTATAGTCTGCAGGAAATTGACGGTCGAAAAGTATTTATCGCTGAAGCTGAGAAAGCTCTGGCCGACCACCTTTATTTCGTTGATCTGAAGAGAGTCTCACTTAATGACCGCTTGGAACTTAGGTCGATAAATCAAGCTGGGCTGGTCAGATGGGCAAATCTGTTTCAGCGACCTGGCTTATTAAAATTGGTAGACAAAATTTATGCTGAATATCAACAATCTCGAAAAATTTATTAAACAGGCACAAACTAATACTGAGAATGTAATCCGGGAATATTGCCAACATCTTTTTTTATCGAATTTATATC
Organism: uncultured Candidatus Saccharibacteria bacterium; assembly: GCA_964364525.1. Classification (GTDB taxonomy): domain Bacteria; phylum Patescibacteriota; class Minisyncoccia; order Phycocordibacterales; family JACOZG01; genus JAYEGE01. The sequence continues at coordinate 942 of CAYIMH010000022.1, forward strand.
AACGTCGCGGGTCAGAAAAGTTGTTGTTTAAGGGCGGAACAGCCTTACAGATGGTATTTCACAGCCCGAGATTTTCTGAAGACCTGGATTTTACTGGCGCCAATATCACCTCGCGAGAAATAGAAGCGATATTCACTGACACTCTTGCCAGTATTGAGCAGACTGGAATACCAGTGGATCTCGTGGAAAGCAAAAATACCACTGGCGGCCATTTAGGCATTGCTGTTTTCAACGTCTACGACAAAAAGATACTGATCCAGATTGAGATATCGCTTCGGCATAACAGAAATATCAGAGGTGTCCGCGTTTTGATAGAAAATGATTATGTACCAGCTTACACCCTTGTCCATTTGCCGATGAAAGAACTGATTTTGGGCAAAACTCAAGCGCTTCTAAGTCGCCACAAACCTCGAGACTTTTACGATTATTTCTTTCTATTGTCTGGCAATTACCCAGTGGTCAAAGATCGAAAAAATCTAGAACTAGTATTGAAATCGCTTAGAAAATCAAAGATTAATTTCCGGGCAGAGCTTAAGAAATTTCTGCCCGCTAGCCATAGTTTGCATCTGAAAGATTTTAAGAGAATCTTGGAGAAAAAAATCTTAAACTTCTTGGGAGATTGATCGGGATGATGCTTTGTAGTAATATTTTGGTGGAGAATAAAATCTGCTAATCCGCGGTTGGCGGCCGCACTCACATTAAGACATTTAGTTTATGGAGGTAGCATCCGCCAACCACGCGTCAGCAGATTTTATTTTGTTTAAATAAAAATATTTTTTGTTGTCGAAGTTATCCACAGCTATCGCGTAAAAAATATTGTGGAAGCAAACTTTTTGTTCGATAATTAAAGCAATCGTGATGATCAGTAGTCGAGCATCATCGCAAGAACGAATTGTTGTTTAATAAAATTTAAAAGTCTATGGCAAAGAAAAAGAAGACCGGCAAGAAAGTTTCCAAGAAACACACAAAGAAGCGCAAGACCGCCAAGAAGCGTAAGGGTGGTAAGGGGAAGCGCTAGTCTTGGTTAGTTAAAAAAACAACTCACCGAAGGGGTGAGTTGTTTTTTGGTCCCAAAAATGGCAAAATGGCGGCTATGAGTTGGTGGACTAAAATTATGGGCGACGATAGTGGTCGCCTGATTAAGCGCTTGCGCCCAGAAATTGAACGGATCAATAGCCTAGAACCGCAGATGCAGAAATTGGCGCTTACTGATTTCCCCGCAGAGACAGCGCGGCTCAAGGAGCGTCTGCGGACCGGAGAATCTCTTGATGAAATTTTGCCCGAGGCCTTTGCTTTGGTGCGTGAGGCCGCCGAGCGAACTCTGGATCAGCGTCATTACGATGTCCAATTACTCGGTGGCCTTGTCTTACATCGAGGCCATATTACCGAAATGAAGACCGGCGAAGGTAAGACTTTGGTCTGTACTCTGCCCGCCTACCTGAACGCGCTCACGGGGCGGGGGGTGCATGTGGTGACGGTTAATGATTATCTCTCGCGTCGCGACGCCGTCTGGATGGGGCAGATCTACTCCTTGCTGGGTCTCTCGGTGGGCGTGCTCAATCATGAATCATCATATCTATATGACCCGGGGCATATCGAGGCGGACAGTCGGCGCGATGCCGAGGGCTCCTTCCGCGTGTTCTACGATTTCCTTAAACCTTGCGATCGCCGGCAGGCTTACTTGGCCGACATTACGTATGGCACTAATCACGAGTACGGCTTCGATTATTTGCGCGATAATCTCGCTTATGATACTGGCCGCGTAGTCCAAACTATCCCGCCTGAGCGGCTAAAACATCATTACGCAATTGTGGACGAGGTAGATTCTATTCTAATTGATGAGGCGCGGACGCCGCTCATCATCTCGGCACCGGTGGCCGAGTCGGAGAGTCTCTATGGCACCTTCGCTCAAATGGCGCGATTGATGGAGCGCGACCAAGATTTTACCGTTGATGAGAAGAGTAAGTCTATTATTATGACGGAGGTGGGGATCGAGAAGGCGGAGCAGAAGCTCGGCGTGGAGAGCATTTATACCGAGAAGGGGATCAAGTACGTGCATCATCTGGAGACGGCCATCCGGGCCAAAGCTCTCTTCGAACGAGACAAGGATTACGTGGTTAAGGACGACGAAATTATTATTGTGGATGAATTTACCGGCCGACTCCAGCCCGGGCGACGCTGGTCGGAGGGTCTGCATCAGGCGATTGAAGCCAAGGAGGGGGTCAATGTTCGTCAAGAATCGCGCACTTTTGCCAGCATTACTTACCAAAATTATTTTAAATTATACGAGAAGATTGCCGGCATGACCGGTACGGCCGAGACCAGTGCCGAGGAATTCGCTCGCGTCTATGGTCTGGAGGTGGTGGTAATTCCTACCAATAAACCGAGTCAGCGCCAAGATCTTAACGATCTCATTTTCCAGACCGAAGCGGGGAAGTTGAAGGCGATGGCCAAGAAGATTAAAGAGTTAAACACGGCCGGTCAGCCGGTCCTGGTGGGAACCATTTCAATTGAGAAGAACGAATTGATCGCGGCTTATCTGGCGCGCGAGGGTGTACCCCATCGTCTCCTGAATGCGAAGAACAACGAGCAGGAGGGCGCAGTGATTGCTGAAGCGGGTAAGCGAGGTAGCGTAGTGGTGGCCACCAACATGGCCGGTCGCGGTGTTGACATTAAATTGGGCGGCGTGGCGGCGAGCGAGGCGGAGCGAGAGGAGATTAAGCGCTTGGGCGGTCTCTTTGTCCTTGGTACCGAGCGGCATGAAGCGAGACGGATTGATAATCAACTTCGCGGTCGCTCCGGTCGTCAGGGCGATCCTGGCGTGACGCAATTTTATATTTCGCTCGAAGATAATTTGGCGCGCGTTTTTGCCTCCGAACGATTAAAAAATATGATGGGCCGCTTCGGTATCCCCGAGGACGAACCGATCACTCACGGTCTGGTTTCGCGGGCGGTGGAGGGCGCCCAGTCTAAAATCGAAGGCCTCAATTTCGATCTTCGCAAACATCTACTCGATTACGATAACGTCCTTAACCATCAGCGCAATTCCATCTATGGGCGGCGGCAGGCGCTACTCTTCGGCGGGTCGGAAGCGGTGGACGGATTCTTCGCTGAAGCGCCAGAGTCGCCAACCGATCTCACCGCCGAAGAGAAGGGCGCCTTGCGCCCGCTGATTCTACAGGTAATTGATATGCACTGGGTAGAACACTTGGAGGCGATGGAATATATGCGCGGCTCGGTGCGCCTGCGAGCCTACGGCCAGCGCGATCCGCTGGTAGAATACAAGCGGGAGGGTCTGCGGATGTTTAAAGATATGGAACAGCAGATCTGGCACAATACTCTCAATCTGATCCCGCAGGTTAAGGCCGGCTTCCAGGTGAAGGCGGATACTACCACCCAGACGATGCGCGAGGTCCATGAGTCGGTTAGTTTAATCACCCAATCTTCTTCTGGCGACGGCCAGGCTCCGGCCTTTGCCGGTGTTGGCCGTAACGATCCCTGCCCCTGTGGCTCCGGCAAGAAATATAAGAAGTGTCATGGGAAGTAAAGGACACGTGTCCTTTAGGCTTTGTCTCATAGAAAAACCTTATTATCATTAAATTTTTGGAGTTTTCCACAGCGGACTTGGAATGACGGAAAGAGGCGGGGAAGAATTCTTGAGCTTAATTTGGCCCGAATATGGGCCGACTTTGCTTGCATTTGGAATAACGATATGTTAGTTACTTAGTCAGCCGTTAGCTCCTTAACTTGCTCTTTTGGTTCCCACCTCTTTGGCGGGACAGTTTCCTTTTTTATTAACTGCATTAAACGTTCCACGTTTATGACCAAAGAGAGCAATCTCTGGTTTGGCGTCGCGACAAAAGTACTACTCCCCATACTGGCCTTGGCCGGGTTATTGGTGGTGGCAGTACCGGAACGTTCATATGCCGAGGTTGATCCCTATGCTGATCGTCCCCTGGTGATTAGCGATGAGTTTGGTGGTTCTGCTATTGTTGATTCGATCAACAATGCGCCGGAAACCGATCAATCAGAAATTACCAATCCCATCGCGGATCAAAACCAGTCGGTCAAGGTCGGTGAGAACAACTTCACTACCGCTACTGCGCCAGCGCGTGAGTCGGTCGAGAATAATTTCACCACCTCGCTGCTCCAGAATAGCGGCACCGAGGGTAGCTTCAATACTACCCCGGGCACACCCGCCAATCGCTCGCTGGCAATTAGCGGTGAGTTCGGCAGCCGGACTTCCGGTCCGACCACTCCCGGGGAAGGTAGTTTTACCACTATCCCAACTGCCCCCGGCGAAGGGAGCTTCACCACGGCGTCAAACGGTGGTGGCTGTACCGAGAATTGCGGCGGTGGTGGTGGGGGAGGTGGTGGGGGAAGTTCTGGTGGCGGCGGGCGTCGCGTTCCCCCAACGCCACCCAGTACTCCACCCGGCCCCTGCCCACTCTACTTACGCGAATTTATCAAATTAGGTCGCGATAACAACAAGGTCGAGGTGTTCAAACTTCAGTATTTCCTTCGTACTTACGAAAATTTGGAAGTCCCACTCTCGGGTATTTATGACGAAACAACCTACGAGGCGGTAAAGATTTTCCAGAGTCGTTATGGTCGCGACGTCCTCGGCCCTTGGGGCATCAGCGAACCCACCGGTTATGTTTTCATTACCACTCGTCTGGCGATCAATAATATCTATTGCGCCCGGACGACCGCCAATAATTTAGACCTGCGCAATTTCTACCCCAATTATGTGGCCGGCACTTTGCCTCTCGACGATCAGGAGATGATCAACGAAATTGAAACTAATCTCGACGAACTTGATGAAGCGGGTACCAGCACTATCCCCGCCGATCTCCTGGGCGCGGCCGACGAATCGCCCTTCCGCAATTTCTTTCAGGCGGCGGCCATCGGTCTGGTAGATTGGCTTGGTGACTGGTGTCACTTCGTTAATTTATTACTATTGCTGATTATTATCGTCTTGGCTCTGTGGATTATTAAATTGAAACGCGAATTGGAGAGCGGGAAGGATCGTCAGCGCTTGCCACCCGATCAGCCTGTCGCCGGTCCTACCGCTACACCGGTTGAGGAAGGGGTGCTGAAGAATCTTGATGGCGGTGATGATTGGGATACTTGGCTCGATGACGAGCCCACTTCCTTACCGCTTGACAATCTCAAGTAGCTGGTATAGCTATTAAGTCAGAAGGGAAATAGCCCTTTGACAATTAACATTAGCAGTTTTTTCAGACGTTCTGGAGAAACAGTCTTAGTTCTTGCCCTGCTAGAAAAAACGGCAGGCAGAAAGGAGAGTCTGATGAGGAAGTTATTGCTTAGAAGCTGGTTGTTATTGGGTTATGGCGTTGTAGGCTGTGGCGTGGCACCGCCCTACGAGGTGAGTATTATCGCCCAAAGCATTGACGGTGGTGGCGCCCTACCAGTGGCGGCCGGTGCCGATGGCACACCGATGATCACGCTAAGAGTGGGTGATTCAGTGAAGTTGTCAGCGGTTGGTAGTTTTAGCCTGGGCAACCAGCAATTTGCCTGGGGTACAAATTATCAGGATCGATCCGCCGTTGGATCAACTTTCACCCCCAATTTTCTCGAGGCCGGAACCTTTGAAGTACGGCTTATCGCGCTTGACGCAGCCGCGCCCCACTTGTTCTGGACGGTGGATTTATTGTCATCGCCGCTGTTCAGTTCTGGCGCCTTGGCCAAGATGATTATCAAGGTCGAAGCGCCAACGACACCCTCACCGGCGCCGCCCCCTCCGCCCCCTCCGCCACCAGTTCGTTATACTCTTGTTATTAACAACACGGCGGGCGGGTCAGCGGTCGCTAGTCCGGTGGCCGATACTTATGCGGCCGGGGCCGAAGTAATCTTAACGGCCACGTCTAGCGCGGGTTACCAGTTTATCGGCTGGACCGGTGATCTGGTGAGTGCGGTGAATCCGATCACGATCGCAGTAACGGGCAACAAAACCGTTACCGCCGTATTCGTTCTCGTTCCTCCACCTCCGCCACCACCCCCGACACGTTACCGGTTGACGATTATCACCACCGGCAGTGGCGTTGTTGGGCTTGATCCATCGGGCGGTGAGTATGATGAGGGCACGACGGTGACGCTCCGGGCTTCGCCAGAGATTGGTTATCGCTTCGTTGATTGGGGCGGTAATTTGTCGGGCTCGACCAATCCGACAATGATCACTATGAATAGTGACAAGACGGTTGAGGCCAGCTTCGAGCGTCTGCCGCCTCCACCCCCACCCCCACCCCCACCGCTTCCGACCATTGACGTCATGGTTAATGGCTCCGATGGGCCACTAACAGTAACGACGGCGGCCGGTACGACGGCGGTGGACGTTGACGTCAGTTGGGAGACCGGCGGGGCCGCTAATGCCACCGGGCAGAGCGCCTGGTCCGGCAATAAAGATGTCTCACCGGGCGTCCATCATCAGAGCTTGCTCTTGCCGGCTCGCGACCAGCCCTGGATTGTCCGCCTGGTAGCGAGCGGTCCGGGCGGAGAAGCGGTGGATGAAGTGGCGGTGACGGTCAATCCTTTCCCGACACCCCCGCCCCCGCCATCAGGAGCGATCGTTTCTCCGGCTAACGGTTCCCATTTCCATTTGAGTGAAGTGGATGGGGTGAATGATGATGGTGCCGCTTTCACCGCGCAAGTAAGTGGCGGAACTGCCCCCTATTCATTTCATTGGTTGTTTGATGGGACCAATGTTGCGACAAGTCAAACAACAATCACTCATAAGTTCTTGTTTGCGATTCAGAACGGTTCTGTCTACATGCAGGTTCAGGACGGAGCCGGCCTCTTGAGCCCGGTTACCCAGGTTACCATCTGGGTTGACCCGTGAGTTCTCTCCTGTCTCGATACAACCCCTTGTTCGCCATCGGCGGACGGGGGTTGCTTTTTTTATTGCTATGTGTTAGCTGTTGCTTATTGGTGACATTTAATAGGTTTTTATTAACTAGAAATATCAATAATATGTTGAAAAATATAGGTTTAATGGTCTTAGGATTGGCGCTAGTCGCCGTCCTGCTTGTGTCGCCGGGCATTTCTGTCGCCGATGACACATTAACGGCAGGTATTGCTTTACCCGCTGATGGATATACTGTTGATGTTGGTCAGGCAATTAATTTTAGCGCCAATGCCACTGGTGGCTCTGCTCCTTATGCCTATGTTTGGAATTTTGGTGACGAGACGCAGGGCGGCGGACAGAACTTCGCTAAATCTTACAATGCACCCGGTCAGAAAAACGTCATTTTGACGGTGACGGATTTTGCTAATCAGCACGCGACGGCCAGCATTACCATTAATGTCCAAAGTCCGGTTGAGTCGTTGTCGGCCAGCATCTCGGCTCCCAACGATGGGGCCAGTTTTAACGTCGGCCAGTCAATCATTTTTTCTGGCAACGCCACTGGCGGTTCCGCCCCCTACGCTTATGTTTGGAATTTTGGTGATGATGCCCAGGGTGGCGGGCAGAATTTTGACAAGTCTTATTCTGCCGCCGGACAAAAAACGATCACCTTGACCGTCACCGATTTTGCCAACCGGACCGCCACTGCCAACCGAACAATTACTATCACTGCGATTACTCCCCATCCTACTCCCACTGTTGATCTTAAAGTCAACAATAGTGATGGGCCGATTACTATTGAGACCAACGATGCGGCTACTTTGACTTGGTCCACCACCAACGCCACCGCTTGCACCGCTTCCGGTGCTTGGTCCGGCTCTCGAGGAACAGGCGATTCAGCTTCTACTGGCATCCTGACAATTGCCGGCACTTATACTTACACCCTCACTTGCGCCGGTGCCAGCGGTTCGGCCAATGACTCGGTGACCGTTAATGTTTCTACTACTCCACCACCGCCAACCGCGACCGTGAGCCTGAAGGCCAATAATACAAGCGGCTCTCTGACCTTGCCGACGGGCACTAACTTGACTTTGAGTTGGACGACCACTAATGCTACGGTCTGCACGGCGAGCGCTAATCCCGCGAGCGCGGCTTGGACTGGTTCTAAGGAAACTAGCGGCTCACTCGCGATCTCACCGGTACCCACTACCCCCGGTAATTATGTCTACACTTTGACCTGTAATGGCGTCGGGAATAGCGTCACTGTTACAGTGCCAACGCCCAACACGGATCCGTTGGTGATTACCAATGTTCGCGTGACTGATATTACCCAAACTTCCGCTATCGTCCGCTGGACAACCAATAAGCCAGCCAATAGCCGCGTCATTTACGACACCACCTCTCATCCCAATATCAGCGGTGCGAGCGAGCCCAATTTCGGCTACGCTCATTCTACAGCTACTCAAGACGAAAGCACTCTAGTTACCGAGCACGCCGTCACCTTGACCGGTCTGGCGGCCAATACCCAATATTATTTCCGTGTTCTCTCGCGTTAAATTGACGGAGAGATAAGAAGTCCTGATATGAACAAAGACCTCTGGTATTACCAGGGGTTTTTGCTATCATCAGGGGATGATAATCTGGCTCCAGAAGTTTTTTGCTTTGCTGGCTTTTGTCACGATCATTGGCCTGTGCTGGGCGAATTATAAATATTTTTAATGGCCTTGGCTGACAACACTAAGGGCGGGGTTGACTTGAAGCCATTGACCACCTTTGGCGTTGGCGGCTTGACCGAGCGCTATGTCCGAGTGACGACGCCGGAAGAATTGGTCGACGCGGTAATTTTGGCTCGAGAACGGGGCTGGCCTTATCAGATTATTGCCGGCGGGAGCAATG
>CAYIMH010000023.1:0-1476 GCA_964364525.1 uncultured Candidatus Saccharibacteria bacterium
CACTAAGCAATTAACATCCCGCAATCATGCACCCAGAAACCCTCACACCCAATGCCGGCGCGCTCGTTCCCGGACTCTCAAGGTTCAGCGACTTCTACCTAGCGGGCGGTACGGCCCTGGCGCTTCAAATCGGGCACCGCATCTCGGTAGATTTTGATTTCTTCAGCGCCGAGCCGATCGAAAAAGGTCTCCTGCCAAAATTAAAACGGGCTTTCCCAAACGAGAAAGTAATTCCGGCAGTTAATAATCCGGACGAACTTACGGCAATGGCCAACGGAGTCAAAATTACTTTTCTCCACTATCCTTTCCCGCCCCGACAAAGATTGACTGAATATGAAAAAATTAAATTGCTTGGCGTTAAGGAAATTGCCGCGGCCAAGGCTTACACCGTCGGCCGCCGCGGAGAGTACAAAGATTATATTGACTTATACTTTATCTTGCGGGGAAACCACTCCACACTAAAAGAAATCATCGAGTTGGCCAACGAAAAATATGGAGCGGAGTTTAATGACCGCTTGTTTCTGGAACAATTGGCTTACGACGAGGACATAATCGAAGCGCCGATTCAATTTCTCAAAACGCCGGTTGCCAGAAGCGAAATCGCCCGTTTGCTTGAAGAAGAAATAAGGGGGATAGCGCTCTGATGCTGCCGATTATTGAATTAAAAAACGTTACCAAGACCTTCAAACTCCCCCACGAACGGCGGAATAACTTGAAGGACTATCTGTTTAATATTTTCCGGCCAGTGACTTACGAGACCATTAAGGCGGCCGACAATATTTCTCTTGCCATCTGCCCGGGCGAGTTTGTCGGCCTGATCGGTCCCAACGGTTCCGGCAAATCTACCCTCTTGAAGTTAATCGCCGGAGTGATGTATCCTGATTCTGGCAGTATTATTGTCCGGGGGCGCATTTCCCCCTTCCTCGAGCTCGGGGTCGGCTTCCAACCAGAATTGTCCGGCAAAGATAATGTCTATCTCTACGGCGCCATTTTGGGCCTAACGCCCAAGCAAGCCCGCGATCGTTACCAGCAAATTGTCGCCTTCGCCGAGCTGGAACGCTTCGTGGATCAGAAGGTCAAAAACTACTCCACCGGCATGCAAATGCGCCTCGCCTTCGCCATCACTGCCCACGTCGACGCCGACATCCTCCTCATTGACGAGGCCCTGGCCGTGGGTGACGAGAGTTTCCAACGGAAATGCTTGGCTAAAATGGAGCAGCTTAAATCGCAAAATAAAACGATTTTGCTAGTTAGCCATGATTTGGAGCAGGTTAGAAAAGGTTGTCAGCGAATCATTGAGTTGAGAAGCGGAAAACAATTTCCTTTTTACACACAACGTAATGAGCCGAGCCGTGGTGCTACTGCGCAAAATCATGAAAAAAATTAAATCTTTACTAAAATCACTCATTGGCGCAAGCCAACCACGCCCAATTACCTACATGGGAAACGGTCTAGTATTGACTAGGACCATCGACG
>CAYIMH010000023.1:1486-8544 GCA_964364525.1 uncultured Candidatus Saccharibacteria bacterium
TAAACACCCAGGACCTGTCTTTGGCTCCCCATCTCATCTGTGACGGGTACTGGGAAATGTGGATCACCCAAGCAATTAAATCAATCATAAAGGAGGGAATGACCGTAGTAGAAATAGGGGCAAATCTTGGATACTACACAACTCTAATTAGTTCTCTTGTCGGGCCGAGCGGCGAAGTACACGCCTTTGAAGCAAATCCGCGTTTATATGACATTCTATCTTCCAACGTAAATATTAACGGCTTTTTAGATCGCACCAAGGTAATTAACAAAGCGGTATACGAGCGCAGTGGACAGTTGGATTTTTTTGCCCTTCAAAAACATCAGGGTGGCAGTCGTGTCCTCCCGTTTTCGGAGGAATTTGTCAAATTTTATAATGACCAGGTCGTAAAAATCTCTGTCCCAACAATTACATTAGACGAATACTGGCGCAGGCAGAAAAAAAATATAGACATTATAAAAATTGATGCCGAGGGAAGCGAGCCCTTCATTGTTTTGGGCATGAAAGAAATAATTGACAGCCAGGAAAACTTGGTTCTCGTGTGTGAGTTCAGCAAACCATTTTTTGAGGGATCAAAAAAATCACCAGTTGAATTTTTAAATTTTTTCGAAAAACGCAATTTCTCTTTAAGCAAAATAAACTATCTTGGCCAAATTATCCCGACCACCGTAGACGAGATTATCAGATCGCCCCACCATGAGGAACTCGTCTTTCAAAAAAAATAGGATTTTTGTCGACTGTACGCACACTTTTTTCTTTGGAGAAAATACCGGGGTCCAAAGAGTGGTAAGAAACATAACCAACATTGCTCCAGAAGTCGTACCATTGGGAACCGAAATAGTACCCGTAATTTGGACGGGAAATAAATTCATAACCAGGCACAGCATCCGCTTTAGACCATCCAGATTTTTAAGGTGGCTAAAAAGCATTAAAGGGTTTATGGATCCCACACTAGATCTGTTGCCCGAAAAAATAAAAATTGTGATGCGAGGCCTGTCGGGGCTATTTGCGGGACTAATTACTACCGTATTCTATTTGCTTAAAAAATCAATTGGGCCGCAAAAGGGAGAAATCATATTTTTTCCTGACGCGACTTGGAATATAAGTTCTCCTATTTTTTGGCGGACATTGGAACAATATAAACAAATTGGAGTAAGAATTGGGTTTCTTTTTCATGACATTATTCCGATCCGTTACCCCAGATATTGTTTAGTAGATTTTAGGGTTCAATTTGAAAAGTGGTTTAAAATTGCCCTTCGCAGCGCTGACTTTTTTATTGCCGTTTCTGACACCGTTAGAAAAGACGTTTTGGACTATGCGAGAGAAAATAACCTGAAGACTCCACCCAATGATTTTAATTATAGCGGTGTCGCGCTAGATTTTTCTCAATCGTCTGACAACCAGAATAATTTGTTTGGAGGAACGGCATATATTTTTGTGTCCACGATAGAGCCACGGAAAAATCACGATTATGCCATATCGGCTTTTGAAATACTTTGGAGAGAGAAGGGGTTTGCCGGACAATTGGTGATTATAGGTAAAGTTGGTTGGCTTTGCAAAAACACCCTGAGAAGAATAGTTGACCATAATGAGTACAATAAAAAATTACTGATGTACAATAAGATCACTGATAACGAACTTTTGTGGGCCTACAAAAATTCGGTTGGTTTGGTGTTTACATCCCACTGCGAGGGGTTTGGCCTGCCAATCATTGAGGGTTTATATTTTGGCCGATCGGTCTTTGTCAGTGATACCCCCATTCATCGAGAGGTAGGCCAAGACCTAGTTTACTACTGCGATCTCTCTAATCCACAAAGTTTAGCCGACCAGATTTACAAGCACAGCAAGAGCCCGAGGAGTAGCCCCAGGGCAACAAACCGCCCGCAAATATACTCTTGGGAAAAATCCTGCCGCGATCTGATAGATAAAATATTAGTTTTGGCAAAATGAATGTCTTACTGATTACCCCCTCCCTACCGTCGGAGTTTAATCGCATCAGGAGTTTAAATATCCTAAAAGCTTTGTCCCGGAGGCATCAAATCTTTTTGGTTTCTTTGTCGCCCGTCAAAAATCCAGACCTTGAGTCAATCGGAAAATATTGCCAAGAAATAAAGATCGTCTATAAGCCGAGGTATCGCTCTTGGTTGGATTCTTTAATTGGCCTCGTCGGGCGAGAGCCCCTGGAAATAAGTTATGTCCAGAGCCACCAGCTTAAACGGCTAATGTCTGACATGATCCAAAAAAACAGGATCGACTTGATCTACGTCAAAAGACTACGTTCGGCCCAGTTTGTGCCAGCGAATACCAAGATTCCGGTGATTTTGGATACCACTGACGCCATGAGCCTGTTTTACGAAAGGGCGACCAAAAATGTGCCCTGGTTCAAAAAGCCATTGTATTGGGAAGAATATTTTAAGTACAATCGGTACGAGTATAAAATCGCTCAAGAAATAAAACATTGGGTAGTTTGCTCAAAACCGGACCTAGACCACCTCAAGAGCAAATTACCGACTGACGTACGTTTATATTATGTGCCAAACGTAGTAGACATAAATTATTATCAACTTTCCACTGTCGCCCCCGAACCACACAGTCTAATTTTTAGTGGCCTGATGGATAAGTTTGTTAATATTGAAGCAGCCAAGTTTTTGGTTACAAAAATTTGGCCGCTGATTTTAGAACAATATCCCACCGCAAAACTCTACATCGTGGGCCCCAACCCAACGACCAATATAAAGAGGTTCGCCGGCGATAATGTCATTGTCACCGGACAAGTCTCGGACCTCCGGGAGTGCGCCGTCAAAGCCGGCGTCGTGGCCTGTCCAATTTTAACCGGCACCGGTACTCGCAATAAAATTCTCCAAGCCTGGGCCATCGGGCGACCAGTGGTCAGCACTACCTTGGGGCTAGAAGGTTTAGAGGCCAAACACGCCGAACAAATTTTAATCGCCGATCGACCTGAAGATTTCGCCGACAACATAATCAAGCTGTGGCAAAATGAAAACCTGTATAATAAGTTGGTAAACGGGGGAAGAAAATTAGTTGAAGAAAAATATTCACTTGGTGCTCTGGAACAACATCTAGACCAAGTTTTCAAGCAGGTTGTCCCTAATTATGCCTAAATCGACCATAATCTTCGCCGATATCTTACTGCTCCCTTTGGCCAGCTGGGCGGCCTACGGGGTAAGAACCTTTTGGTCCAAGGCTGTCCAGCCGCCAGAGTTTTATTTGCCTCTTCTCGTCTTTGCTGTCCCGGCCTTGCTGGCGGCCTTCTTTATTTTCAAACTTTATCACAACCACCGCCCGCCACTCTCTTTTTCTTACTTGGTTGATTTCTTAAGGGCGCTGGTGTTGTGGGGCGGGCTACTGGTCGCTTTTGCCTATTTTACCAAGACCGATTACTCGCGTTTAGTGCTTGGACTATTCTTTATCTTCAGCAATCTCCTACTCTTTCTCTCTCGCCTGGCAATCTCGTACCGGCAATCCGGTCAAGGGAGCGGCGACCGCGAGACTCATCAAGTAATTAGCGAGATTTTGAAAATTTCTGCTTTGTCCTCTGACGATCTGGCTTTACTCGAGGGCGTCCGGCGCGCTCGGGCTCCAAGTGAAATTTACTTACTGGTTAAGCGCTTACTGGATCTAATTTTGGGTCTAGCTGGACTAATAATCAGTCTGCCACTCTATCCGATCATAATTATTTGGATCAAACGGGATAGCTCCGGGCCGGCAATTATTGAACAAACTAGGGTCGGCCAAAATGGTAAAGAGTTTAAGCTCTACAAATTCCGGACGATGAGACAGGACGCCGAGCTGTATGCCGCCGCCCCGAGACAAAATACCGACACTCGGGTGACTAAAGCCGGTAAATTTTTGCGCAAATACAGCCTAGATGAGTTGCCGCAATTTTGGAATGTCATCTTGGGACAGATGAGCCTGGTCGGCCCGCGGCCGGAAATGCCCTTCATCGTGGAGAAATATAACAACTGGCAAAAGATGCGTCTTTCGGTCAAGCCGGGTATTACCGGCATCTGGCAAATCCTCGGCCGCAAAGACCTTCCCTTGGAGGACAATATCGAGTACGATCTCTACTATGTCTTCCACCAATCCTTCTTCCTCGACCTGGCCATCCTCCTTCGCACTCTCCCCCACCTCCTCTGGCCCCGGGGGGCTTACTAGAGTCGCCTTTTAATAAGTGGACGAGGTGCGGCGTTTAACCCGATAGACGTAGAGAATCCGCTCGGCAACTTTCAACTGATAGAAAATCCGGAAAGCGCCAACCCGCCGGCGCCAAGCATTTTCTAAACCTCTCAGCTTTTCGATGTCTCCAGCATAAGGATTATCTGGTAAGGTTTCAATTACTTCAATTAGCCGAGACTGATCTGGATTCGGCAATTTCGACAATTGCTTATGGACGTCCCCCCTAATTTTTAGTGCCCAGACGACGTTTGAGCTCATGGAAATTAATCACCTTGCCTAGCTGATAATCCGATTGCGCTTGTTTAAAATCTTTGATTTCTATTGCCGTAGCTTTGGCAATTCTTATCTGTCGCGGAGTTGAATCAGTGTTTTTCTGCCAGCGCAAAAACTCCCGATACTCTTTTTGGGGAATAATAATCAGATCTTCACCACGAGTAAATTCTTTGGGGATAGTGACGGTGGTCGTAGGCATAATTGTACTGTAGCAAACACACTCCGCTCGGTCAAACTCCAGCCCGCGACCCTTCTCTTTCCTGATGGAACATATTAGACTATGGAAACTATGGATCAAAACAACCATCGCCCTCTATTTATTGGTATTCTTCTGGTTTTTTTTATCCTAGCTCCAGTGGCACTTTATGGTGGCAAGCACGAGATTGCTCTGCCACTGGCGGCCGGCATATTGTTATTCTTAAGTTTGATTTTAAGGCGATTAACCCCGTCATCCCCCCAAAGACTAGCTATCTCTGGCTGGCTGCTCTTGGCCTTCTTGGTCTGGACGATGGCCCATTCTTTCTTTTTAACCCAAACACCCTACACTTCGCTTGTTGGTTTGATGCCCATTATCATTGGCGGTCTAATCTTTTTGGTGATTCAGAGGATTTCTCTTGATTCTGGGGGGCTTAAAATTTTTATTTACAGCTTATTGATCGGCGCGGTGGCAATTATTCTCTTCGGCTTCTACGTTTATTTGTCACCCCAATTTCCTTCACTCCGAATGGGGGCCGCCTTCCGCCAACACAACGCCCTAGCCGGCTTCCTGGCCGCCTTGCTACCTCTCTCGCTCTACTCGTGGCTGTTTTTAGATAAATGGCGTTGGGTCTGGAGCACCATTTTTGTTATCTTCAGCGCTTCGCTTATCCTTACTTTCTCTCGCGGTGGCTTTATCGCCGCCGGTCTGGCTTTAATTATTTTTCTAACTTTGGTCTGGAGACAAAGTGGCCGGAGAGATGCGGCCAAAAAACTAGCCGGCACTCTAGTCTTAATCGCCATCAGTGGCTTACTGGCCTACGGCCTCTACTCGGTTAAAACTGCCAACTTCAGCTCGGCCGGCATTACCCCCGCCGAATCGCCATATGCCGGTGAAATACCAGAAACCGGTGAGACCGGTGTTAATTCCCGTCTCCAATACTGGCAAGCCGCCTGGCAAATTTTTGGCGAGCGGCCCCTGGTTGGCTCCGGCTTAAACAGCTTCGAGCAAGAATACCGCCGCACTCAGACCGATCCGCGTTTCTTTAGCGTCGATCCGCATAATCTAATTTTGAAATTATTAGCCGAACTTGGTCTGGTGGGCACATTTATTTTCGCCCTTTTCTTAATCGCTCTTATTTGGCCCAAGCTAAAATCGATCTGGCGTGACCGAAGTGGCGAAAACAAAAGTAACCAGCTACTCCGAGCCTCATTCTTAGCCGCCACCGTTGGCTTATTGCTCCACTACGGCGTTGACCTCGATCTCACCTTCCCCGCCCATTACTTAATATTTTTCACCTTAGCCGGCCTGGTGGCCGCTCCCAATTCCACCGAACCTCATTTTACCGAGACCGAACCTCGGAGGATCAGTGGCGGCCAATTAATTTTGGGCGGGGCCGGCATTATATTTGCCGTCGCGACAATTTTATATATATCCGACAATTACTTTGAGCGGGCCAAATTAGTCTATCGAGACAATAAGGGCGACCTAGGTGAATTTAAAGAGCCGGTGGTCAAAAGCGAGAAATATGACCCCTTTAATCCGTGGCGGGCTTTGGCTGTGGCTGAAATTTATTTAGAAAACAAGCAATATGGCGAGGCTTTGGTACAAACAGCTCAAGCCAGGAAAGCTCTACCCCAAAACAGGGATGTCCACCTCTTGAGCGGTAAAATTTTAGCCGCCACCGGCCAGAAAAAACTGGCCGAAAAAGAATTGCGTCTGGCTATCACCTACGCCCCGGCCCAAGACTTGAAGGCCTATGTTTACCTAGTCAATCTACTAGAAAAAAGCGGGCAAACCAAAGAAGCCAAACAAATTGCCCAAGCCGGCTTAAATTACTTCCCCGATGGCCTATTTACCTCCTCGCTCTGGACAAATTACGATAAGGCCACGATCCAGTTTCATCAATCTTTATTGAAAAATTACCTGCAGAAATAGGATTCCGGAAGGTTTAACCTTTTGGGTTGTCATAATCAATCCAGTCATTAATATAATCAGCAAACTCTCTTTTATTACTAAAATATTCCGGAAAAGCGGTCGGGTTAATGATAGCTCCCTCCGGCCGGTCATTTCCTAAGTAATCAGTGAAGCTGGAATAAGAGTAGCAACAAAGAAAATCGTAAGCCCGCTTTGGATTAGCAATGATCTTCCTTTCCCAATTCTCCGGATCGATAGTCTTGACTGGATTAAGGTGAATATAAGCGAATAGATATTGTAAATATTGATCGCCATCAGCGTGTCTAATTTTAAAAGTTCCTTCAAATAAAGCACCATGACGTTGATGCCGTTTATTGAAATACATCGTGTACCCCGTGGTCAATTTTTGCATAAACAAACTGGTATAAAGTCCCTTTTCGCCGGCCTGTTTTAACCCCTTCATCTTGCTGTTAAG
>CAYIMH010000024.1:0-8454 GCA_964364525.1 uncultured Candidatus Saccharibacteria bacterium
TCATCAATGATCACTAGGCCGAGTTTTTTGAAGCGCACGGTTTTCTGAATGAGGGCGTGAGTGCCGACCAAGATGGGGATCTCGCCATTGACCACCCACTTCAAGAGTTGGGGGCGGGAGATATTGGTATAACCATTCGGATTGATTTTGGAAGGGAACTTGAAACAGCCGCCGCCGGTGATGAGGCCGATCTGGACACGCGGGAGGTGACGGAAAAAGTCGATGAAGGATTGGAAATGTTGGCGGGCGAGGATCTCGGTGGGCGCCATATAGGCCACCTCGAGGCCGCTTTCAACAGTTGTCGCCGCGGCGATGGCCGCCACCGCCGTCTTGCCCGAGCCGACGTCGCCTTCGAGCAGACGAGTCATCGGCCTGCCGGAAGCAAGATCGACGACGATTTGCTCTACCGCTCGTTCTTGGGCGCCGGTCAGACGAAAGGGGAGACGGCTGGTGAAATCGGTAATAATTTTTTGGTCAGTCCGGAAAGAGTAACCGGCTTGCGCGCGGTAAGCTTGCCGAGCGCGCTGGCGTTCGAGCTGGATGAGGAGAATTTCTTGGAAGGCGAAGCGCTTGCGCGCGGCGAGAGCGTCGGCCTCTTTCTTGGGCGAGTGGATCCAAACGAGAGCGGTGGCCAATTTGGGCAAGTGATATTTCCCCAATAATTCCGGCGGAATCGGATCAATCACTTGCTCGGCCAAATTACTCGCCAGTATTTTCTTGATATGGTGATGGAACCAGCTTGAGGATAATCCGCGCGTCTCCGGATAGACGGGAATGAGGAAATTGTTATCGGCAGAACTCGCTTCGCCTGCGCCATTTTTCCCGGCAAACAAAGATTTTTTCTCCAATGCGCCGTCCGCCGCCGCCTCGATCTCGGGATTGACCAAGTATTTTTCTCCCCCGTCTTCGCTCTTTCGGGCCGGCTTTCGCTCCGCGACCTTGCCTTGCAACCTCACGTTCTGCCCCACGGTCACTTTTTTCGCCAAATAAGCTTGATGGAACCAGACCGCCCTGATCCGCCCGGTGGCGTCCTCGATCACCATCTCGCCGAGCGGGATTTTTTTCTTCCAGGCCTTACTTATTTTGGCGCCGACCACCCGACCATACACCACCACCTCGTCGCCCGTCTGCAACTCCTCCACCAATTTCTCGGCCACTTGCTCGCCGTAGCGGAAAGGCAGATAAAAAAGCAAATCTCTTACCGTTTCCAATTTCAATTTCTCCAGCGCCTTCAGCTGGATCAGATTAGGCCGGAAGTGCTTAACAATTAAATCGTCGGGATGCATCTGATGATTATGCCCTAACCGAGTATTATTTCAATAAAAAAACAGCGCGATCGGGATGATCGCGCTGGGGTTGGCTTCCGTGTTTCAGCCAGCCTTTCTTGTTTTGCTGGTCTTGCCGTTCCGCCTCTTGGGCCTGGACGGCTTCCGGCCGATAAACTCAACCGTGCCATTGCCGTGGGTGTAGCTGTCGCGCTGGGCGTTGCCAACGGCCAACACGCGCTGGAGATTGAAGAAACCCTTCTCCAGCATAGCTTCGGCCTTCCGCTTACTGCGGAGAGTGTAACTCTCGTAGTCGAAGATAGCAGTAACGTTGGCGCATTCCATACAACGAATCGCTACAGAGTCGATCTTGTCCAGGAGAGTGCCATTGGGATTTTGGGGCCGGCGAGAGGAGAAAATCCATCCACCCGGTCCCCGCTTGCGCGACGTGGCCTGGTACTCGAAGCGCTGACAACAGCCCGGGCAATAGCGCGGCCGGAAACGCTCGACGCGGTACATGTAAATCGCCTTGCCGCTGGCGATCTTGCGCCTTTCTTCTTGCTCGAACCATTCCGCTGTAGCCAGCCTTTCTGACTTAGGCTTGGACAACTTGGGCATCGTTCTTCTCCTTTCTATGAGGGTTAAGTCGAGGTCCTTAGTCCTTGCCCACTCTAACTTTTTCTTGATGATCGTGCGGGGCTATTGCGCTTGCGCCAATCCCGATTTGTGCTAGTTTGGAGGAAGGAAGGTCCTTGGTCTTCGATATAGAATAAAGGAGATTGGTATGAAAAATGACAAAGGTGTGACTAATGTCGACGGGATAAGGGACTTGGAACAGCGGATTCAGGCCCTGGATTTGGAGCGAGCGCGGCTGGACAAGAGGAAGGGCCGATTACTCCAGGCGATAAAGAAGCGTTTGGGGGCCGGCGGCACCACCGGCGACCCGCTTCAGGATCTGGTTGTCGCCCAGTACGGAGTCTTGGGCGGCGCAGGTCTGGAGAGACTCCGCGAGTTAGCCAGGAAGGTGGAGAGCAACGCCGGGCAATTGCTTCTTATCACCAGAATGAGCTCGACCCAAGTTAAATCCGAAGGTTGTTTTCCCGGCCCTTTCTCTACTCACAATTATTTCTGGGAATTGTGCCGCCTAATCACTGGGGGAATAATTGTTGGACGAGAGAAAAACCAACACGGTTTATATATTTGGCACCTCGTTTTTCCAAGTACAGCTTGTGTTTATTGTCGAGGCGATGATAATTGGAATAAGCTGGGATCTAGCCGTTTCGAGATTCACCGACTTAATGGGACGATATCTTTCTACCCACCCACTGACTGGTTCAGAGGGGCGAATCCCACCAACTTTCTACATCACTCTTCGGCTGACGAGAAGGTGGTGGTGGGCGACAAAGAGGTGGCCGAGTTTATGTCTCAACAACTCGACCTGGAAGTGCCGAAAAATCTGCTCGAGCAAATGGTCGCGGCCTTGGCTTAAGACCCCCCCGTTGTCTCTTTCCAGCCCGCACCGGTCTCACGACCAGCGCGGGCCATTTTGTTTTTTCCTTATTTGCTACATTCCACCTTCTCTGCCGCCGCGATTATCCCTACCCACAAGTCCAGTTTTTGCCACCCCCTTTCTATCGGGAAGCGGGTGGCGCCATCATCCCGGGGGCGTTGAATTGGATGCCGGTGGGCAGAGTGAACTTGGAGCTGTCGGCTGTCCAGGGCGAGCAGTTGTAGGCCAGTTTCTGATTGACATCCACACCATTATTGTTGGCTGGTGTACCCGACGCGGTGGGCTGACCGGCACTGGCCGACGCCTTGAAACCGAGATTCATTCCCTCTATCCAGGTATAGACATCCTTGCTGTCCGAGATCATATGGATCTGTGTCGTTTGACCACCGTCTACGGAAGTGAAGTCGCCACGCATCTGACCCAGCCCGAGGTAGAAAGTGCCACTATTAGTCGAGTTCTCCAAGCTCTGATTGAAGGTGCATTGCTGGGCGGTACCGAGGGCCATCAATTCCGCGAGTGATTTCTGGTCGCTCGAGGCAGTATTGAATGATCCCTGATCGTCAGCCTCTTCGCTGGTCGGTGTCACCTCGTTATCATCAACGACGGCTGACTTATTGCTCAAGTAATAAATACCACCAACTACCACCACGATTACGATAATCCACCAAATTGCTTTACTCATTATAATTTTATAATTACTTTAATAATCAGTTTCTATTATACTTTAAGGGTAATTAAATCGCCACCTCCACAGTCTTTTCCATGAATCAACTCTTCTTCTTTAAAAATTTTCTCCGCGATGGTCGGATCGCCTCGATGGTACCGACGGCCGAGCGGGCCGTGCGTCAGATTTGCTCCTCTTTAGACTTTCGACGCGACCTAATGGTAGTCGAGTATGGCCCAGGGGAAGGCGTTTTCACTCGTTATCTGCTCTCACGATTGACTCCACGCTCTCGTCTGTTGGTGATCGACACCAATCCCATCTTTGTCACTGCCCTCCGGCAGATTGGCGACCACCGACTGGAAGTGATCTCGGGCGATATCCGTCTCGCTGATCAATTGCTGACTCGGCGCGGAGTCGATAGTGTTGATCATGTTCTCTCGGGCATCCCCTTTTCTTTTTTATCCGGGACGGAACGAGCGCGAGTGACGCTAATAACCGCCGGTCTGGTGGTCGCCGGCGGTAGCTTCATCCTCTATCAATTTTCGCCGCTGATGCGACGATATCTGGCTCCGGTGTTTAAGGAAGTCCAACTTAGCTTCGTGCCGCTTAATCTGCCGCCTCTCTTTGTGATGAAGGCGATAAAGTAGAACTAAGTAGTCATTTCGGTAAAGCGGATAGCGCTTGGTAGATCGAAGATCAAGTTTTTGGCGCCGTTGGACTCCGGGACCCAGGGCGCACACCGATAGTCCAATTTTTTATCGAGGTCAATACTGTTCTTGGCGTTATTGCTACCCGTTGTTTTGAGTGGCGTTTTTAAGCCCAAATCAAAGCCGTCTAGCCAGGTATACATATAGTTGCCGTCGAGAAGCATATAGGCCGAGATGGTCTGCTTAGCGGTCGTCGAGACAAAGTGGCTCCGGAGCTTACCGGTGGTGGTGTAGACCGCGCTCTCGCTCTTGGTCTCATCGGCCTTCTCGCTAAAAAAACATTTTTGCTCCTGACCAGAGTTCAGCAGTTCTCTAAGCGAGTAACCGGGAGCCGAAGAACCCACGAGCCATTGACTTAACCAATAAGCCGCCGAGATAACCGCGACGATGCCAACCAGCCACCACCAGATTTTTTTCATGGATTCTCATTATAGCATAACCCGGCCTTAGTAAATCTGATGATGGGATATTCTGAAAAAGAAAAAGGGTGTGCGCAGATTGCTCCACGCACACCCACGTGATGTTCTACTCCTCGCCCGCGAGAATCGGGAACGCGTCTTCGAGGTACGTTTGCATCGCGTCGAGACACAATGCGTCTTCGGGCTTCGGCGTTCGCAACCTACCTTCTCATCGATACTCAACTCAGGAAACTCCCGAACGAGCGAGTCGAGCAGGTGAAGCGTTTCGGGCCCGAGACCGCCTGCGATGCCAACGCCAAGCATCGGATACTTACGAACAGCCCGAAGATACTCGGCTCCTTTGACGGCATCGAGAGGTTCACCCCTACCGCCGCTCGGATCGATGAGGATCGCGTCGATCATCGGCAGATACGCGCCGACAAGCTCCGTGAATCGCTCCATTGATTCTACTCGCGACATCGCCTTGTCTCCGACTTGAAGCAAGAGGAACTTGTCTGGATATGCTTCCCAGTAGTCCTCGAGTTGTGAAATCGGCGGCCAGGCGATGTTGAGTTGAAAGCCGTCGAGGTGTGGACCCGCGAGCTTCGTGATCTCCACGAGCTGTGTGAGCAACGTCTCTGGATGATCGGTATTGTAGTGGATAAGATTCAGTGCTCGCGGATCATCGATGAAAATGTCCGCGACCGCCTCCTTCTTCGGATAGCGACCCGGCCACTTGTTCTGCTGTCCGACAAGCGTCTTGGAACTCATGAGAACTCCGACCATGAGCCAACGCGCTGATCCCTGCGGGACCACCGCGAGGGCCTCACTGACTTCGGCACGGGACATGAAGCCCGTCACACCGACGTAGGGACCAATTTTCTTCGCCATTTTTTGCTCTCCTTTCTTCTGTTGGGAATGTGCAATTACCGGACTTCAACTTACCAGAAATGCCAATAAAAATCAAGCAAAAACGAAAAAGAAACTCACAGAGTTTCTGTTTCTAAAAAATTTCTTTTGCCCTTACAAAATCTTGACAGACTGGTACTGATTTGTCAAATCGAAACGGACAGGGTGGGATTCGAACCCACGAGAGGCTTTTAGACCCCTACCTCGTTAGCAGTGAGGCGCTTTCGACCAGCTCAGCCACCTGTCCACAGGCTCAATTCTACATTTTCGCGCTAATTATTCAATGGTTTTAATTCGATCAAATATATTGCCCCTAAGCCGAAGCGTTGTTGGTGTTTGATCGTCAGGCCGGCGGCGCGGGCGAGGGCCAGCGGGTCGCGAGTGAGGTGGCATAGATGCTTACGGAAATGGCGCGCCGCCGCTTTCTCTTGCCACCAACGGAGGAGGCGATTATTACTTACGCCATGCTCGAGAAGCAAAATTTTTCCGTCCGGCTTAAGTACCCTGGCCATCTCCCGCAAGGCCCTGATGGGGTCAGGATAAGTGCAGAGGGTGAGGGTGGAAACTACCGCGTCGAAGGAGTGGTTGGGGAATTGCAGAGTCTCGACGTCCATGATCCGCAAATCAACCGCGCGGTTCAATCTCTCGGCACGCCGTTTGCCGATCGCGAGCATGACCGGACTCAAATCTACGCCAGTTAGCGTGACCGCGGCCGGATAATGGGGGAGATTGATGCCGCTTCCGATGCCGACTTCTAGTACTCGCCCGCGGAGCGAACTCAAAAGGGCGCGGCGTTTTCGTCGCAGGCCAAACCACTCACCGAAACGTGCCAGCCAATCATAGAATCCCGCCTTGGTGTCGTAGCAATTTTTAATTCGTTCTTTCTGATCAGCCATAATTTGTAATTGTTCTATTTTACATCACCCATGCGCGATAGCGATCCCCAAGACGCTCTTGGCGCCGGCGCGGAGGAGGGTATGGATGGCGGCGCGCATCGTGCCACCGGTAGTGATGACGTCGTCGAGGAGGATGACTCGCCGGCCGACGATACTTGGAGGCTTAGCCTCCAAGTGGGCGAGGGCGAAGGCGTCCTTGAGATTGGCGAGGCGCGCCCGGCGATTCTTAATCGAGACTTGGGTGGGGGTGCATTTGGTTTTGATCAAAATATTTTCCGCTAATTCTAAGTGCTTAGGCGCCAATTTGGCTAAGTATTTGGCGATCAAGGCTGATTGATTATAACCACGCTCGCGCTCTCGCTCGCGGGCGAGGGGAATAGGGATGAGGAGCCAAGCCACGCCAAGGCCGGGTCGGATAACCGTTTCCTCGGCGAGTTGGTCGATCAGTCGATCGTGGAGCAGGCGGGCGAAGAGGGGGGCCAGCGAGGTCACCCCCCGATACTTCAAGAGCCAGAGAGCCTTTTTAATTCGCTGGTCGTGGTAATCGAAGCAAGCTAGGGCGTTAAGATCTTCGATCGGCTCGGCCGGAGCCGCGCGCGCCAAACAATTGTCGCAGAGATAAGCACCGTTTCGGCCACAGCCCAAACATTTTTCCGGCAGGAGTAAATTAATTAATGTGGATAAGTAGGACATCGCCCGATTTCGGCGTATTTTCTTGTGTTATACTAATCTAGTATTATAGCTCAAACTATGGCTAATCCTTTCGAGAAGTTTTTGTCTTTCGGTAAATTGGCTTTTTGGCATAGAAAGAATAATTCGGTCTTGGGTATTGACATCGGCACTTCTTCCATCAAGGTGATCCAATTACGACGCGACCATGGCCAAGTAATCTTAGAGACTTATGGCGAGATCGCCACCGGCCCCTACCGTGATCTGGCTGTTGGCCAAGTGGCGATTTTAGCACCCGATAAACAGGCCGAAGTTCTTCGCGATCTATTTAAGGAGTCCAATGTGACTACTGATCAGACTTCTTTTTCTATTCCCCTCGGTTCCAGCTTGCTCATGATCATCGAGGTGCCCGAGGTGGAGAGCTCCATGCTGGCTAAGGTGGTGCCTATCGAGGCGCGCAAATATATTCCCGTGCCCATCTCCGAAGTGGCGCTCGATTGGTGGGTGATCCCCAAGAAGCAGATTAATCCCGAGGAAACCAATCGGAAGATGGAGGTCTTGGTGGTGGCGATCCATAACGCCACGATCAACCAATATCAGACGGCCGCCGCCGCCCTTAATCTGAAGCCGGCCTTCTTGGAGATCGAGACTTTCAGCGCGCTCCGCTCCAGTTTCCCCGGCGATATGTCGACCACGGCGATTATTGATCTGGGGGCGGGGACGACCAAAATGGTAATTGTGGATTATGGTATCGTCAAACTTTCTCACACCATCGGCAAGGGCGCGCAAGATATTACCATTGCCATCTCGCGCTCGATCGGCGTGGACTTCGATAAGGCCGAAGAGATCAAGCGTCGGGTCGGGTTGGTGGAGCATCTCGAGGGCGGGCAGGATGTCTCGCGGAGCGTCAGCAGTATTTTAGAATATATTTTCACCGAAGTGAGCAAGGTGGTGACCGATTTCCAGACCAAGCACAAGAAGGTGATCAGCAAGGTGGTCTTGATTGGCGGTGGCGCGCTCTTGAAGGGGGTGACCGAGCTGGCCAATAAGCAATTGGCCATTCCGGTCTCGGTGGGCAAGCCTTTCGAGCGGGTGGAGGCGCCGGCTTTCTTGGAGGGGGTGCTGACCGAGGCGGGGCCGGCCTTTGCCGTCGCTATCGGTTTGGCCTTGCGCCACTTGCAGAGTCTGGAGTGATTTGTGATATGATTAAGAGCAGATACTCGCTTAAATAATTATGCCCGAGTCTGGACAAACATCTTTTATTCCCAAGCGGCCCATCACCGGCACTATCAGCCAGCGGCCGGCGATGTCGCGCTCCTTTGGCCTCTTGAACGTCATCGCCATTTTAATCCTCCTCGCTTCGCTGGTCTTCTACGGCGGTTCTTGGTTTTATCGCCGGGTGCTTGATGATGAGATCAATACGCCCTGTACGGCCG
>CAYIMH010000025.1:0-8270 GCA_964364525.1 uncultured Candidatus Saccharibacteria bacterium
ACCCCCAACGACAGTTCCGAAGACTGTTGTGATATCCATTTCACCACGAGAGCTTGCTCTCTATAAAATAGCGCACTTTTAAAATTTATGCTAAGTTTATTAATAGCAAAAATGAAGGCGGGTGTGGTTTAGTGGTAAAATACGTCCTTGCCAAGGATGAGTCGGGAGTTCGATTCTCCCCACCCGCACTGAAATAGCTTTTAGTTTTGATGACTGTCAAATTTTCTATTCCGCCAGAGGTTTCGCGTGTAACCACCGAGCTGGAAAAAGCCGGCTTTTCAGCTTATTTGGTAGGAGGTTGCGTTCGCGACCTCATTTCTGGCCTCAAACCCAAAGATTGGGATGTCACCACCAATGCCAAGCCGGAAGAAATTGCCAGCTTATTCACCAAAACCTTCTACGAGAATGATTACGGCACTGTTACCGTGGTCAACGAAGAAGCTGATGAGAGCCTGCGCCATATTGAAGTGACGCCCTTCCGCCTTGAAGCCAAATATTCTGACCAGCGCCATCCCGACCATGTTAGTTGGAGCGACAAGATTGAGGATGATCTTAGACGCCGCGACTTCACTATCAACGCCCTAGCCCTAGACGGAGTTAAAGGACAGCTAGTAGATCCCTACGGTGGCCAGAAAGATTTAAAGGACAAGTTGGTGCGCGCCGTTGGACAAGCGGACGAGCGGCTAACCGAAGATCCTTTGCGAATCATGAGAGGAATCCGCCTGGCCAACCAATTAAATTTTGCCATTGAGAGTGAAACAGCGACCAGTATCCAAAAAAATGCTTATTTGCTAGATAAAATCTCTCCGGAACGCATCCGTGAAGAATTCATTAAGATCATTATGGGCCAAGAACCCATGATCGGTTTGGTCCTAGCCAGCAAGTTGGGGGTCTTAAAACACGTTATTCCGGAGCTGGAAGAGGGGATTCACGTGAAACAGAACGGGGATCACATGTATGAAGTTTGGGAACATATTCTGCGGGTCTTACAGCATGCCGCTGATAAGAATTATCCGTTACATGTGAGACTAGCCGCCATCTTCCATGACGTAGGTAAGCCGCGGACTAGGCGTTGGGGAGAAGAAAAGAAGGACTGGACCTTCTACGGCCACGACGTGGTGGGAGCCAAAATGACCAGAAATATTCTAGAAAGGCTCCGTTTTCCGTGTAAAATGACCGATGCGGTGGTGAAATTGGTCAGAAACCATATGTTCTTTACCGATATTGATAAAATCACTTTGTCGGCCGTGCGACGCATCATCAAGAACGTCGGCCGAGAGGAAGTCTGGGACCTAATGTCCGTCAGAATGTGCGACCGAATCGGTATGGGCCGGCCAAAAGAGAGCCCCTATCGCCTGCGTAAATATGAATCAATGATCGAGGAAGCCTTGCGCGCGCCCACTTCCGTGGCCATGTTAAAAGTCAATGGCGCCGACGTTATACGTGAAACAGGCCTTAAACCGGGGCCTAAAATAGGCTTTATTTTGCACGCCCTATTAGAAGAAGCCCTAGAAGAACCCGAGAAAAACAATTCTGAATACCTAATGAAGCAGGCCAAAGAGCTGGCTAAATTATCCGATGAAGAATTACAAAAATTAGGAGAAAAAGGTAAGGAAAGAAAGGAGGAGATAGAGCAAGGCGAGATTAGCAAAATTCGCTCGAAGTATAAGGTAAAATAGCTCTAAAACCAGTAAACCACCCATGACAAGGGTGGTGGGGAGTGGGTGCCAGAGGAATTATCCAGTTGGGTGGAGAGATAATTTTTTATTTAAAGGACAATCCCAGGCTCAACCTCCTTAAAGACCAAATCGTATCTGTCCTTGATAGTACATAAGACATCTCTATGGGACAAGTGCCCCCTGTGGATAACTTTGGGCGGGTTCTAATTGGAATTCTTTTTGTCATGAAATTTTTTGTGGACGTCGTGGAGACGCTCGTCGGTGATATGAGTATAAATTTGGGTCGTGGAAATATTGGCGTGGCCGAGCATGATCTGAACCGAGCGGATATCGGCACCATTACGTAAGAGATCGGTGGCAAAACTATGACGGATGACGTGGGGCGTTACCTTGCGCGTGATACCAGCCTTGATGGCATAATATTTAATCAAGCGCTCGATGCTTCTGGGAGTCAGGCGACTCGGATCAGCCGGGCCGCTTAATTTGGTCTTCAAATTCACAAATAGGGCCTCGTGTGTGTCCTTTCTCGCCTTAAGGTAAGCCACCAGCGCGACGCGGGCGGCGGGGGAGAGGAAGACTAACCGCACTTTCTCCCCCTTGCCTCGGACACTAAATTCATCTTTTTTGTCATCGATGCTGTCGCGATCCAGACGGCTCAACTCGGAGACGCGCAGGCCGGTAGAGAAAAGGAGCTCTAGGATCGCTTTATCGCGCAATTTCTGCTCACCCTTGTTTCCTACGCTTCCAGCCAATGGTGCCGCCAGCAGGCGGGCCAACTCTTCCGGACTGATAAGGTCGAGCTCGCGGGCGGGCGTCTTGGCCAACTCGATCCGATCGGGCGCGAGCGACTTGACACCACGCCGGGCCAGATATTTAAGGAAAGTGCGTAAAGCGATTAGGTGATAATTCTGGGTATTCTTTTTCAGATTGAGGCGATTAAGCCAGAGACGATAATGACGCACTAGTTCGTCATCCAAATCCTCCGGCTTAATTAATTTAGTCTGCTGAAAAAAACGCTCCAAATAATGGTCGTAATTGGCCACCGTGAGCAGACTACGCCCCCGCTCGATTTCAAGATATTCTAAAAATTGCTGTTTTAAGGCCGCCAAAGTCATAGGTAAATAATTACAATTATTGTGCGACCTCATTATAGCGTGCCCGCCACCAGAAACTTTTCCACAAGCGCACACTTGACTTATTCTGGTCTATTTGGCAAGATGCTCAACGGCACTAGGGAGTGGTCCCTGGCGAAACAAGGCGCATCTACTTATGGAGAATGTAGAGCATGAGCAGTTCTTTCACGGGTGGAAACGGAAATGGCGAGCAAACGACGGTGACTCTGGGCCAGATTCTTCTGGCGGGCAGGCGAGTGCAAAGACTTTCGCCGGCGGAAGCGGCAAGCAGGATCGGCGTCAGTGTCGAGACCTACAAGCGGTGGGAGATTAACTTCTGTCGCCCTCCGAATTACTACATCAAGGCCATTAACAAAACACTGGGCCTGAAACTTAAGAAGAGCAGGAGGGAGCGGAAAAGGGAGAGCACCGCCAGTACAACTGTCCGGCCGAAATACGTGCACGTCAGCACGCTCATCTCCGCTGGTGGACGCACAATCCGCCGCGTAGCCGCTTTCTGCCATCGCTGATATTCCTCCGAGTGCGCCCCGTGGTTCCTCCCCCAAAACGGGAGAGCCGCGGGGTTTTATTTTGCCTTGCATTAAAAACCTTATATGCTACACTTGATAGGTATGTTGAAAATACACAAGAAGCGGGCGCTGATTAAAAAGCATCGGGTTCACGAAAAGGACACCGGTTCGTCCAAGGTCCAAGTGGCTATTTTAAATGAGCGGATTGAAGAATTGACCAAGCATTTGAAAAAAAATCAGAAGGATGAGCACTCCCGTCGCGGCCTCTTGAAGTTGGTGGCCAAACGCCGCACTCATGAGAAATATCTGGCTAGCCAGAACAAGAAATCTAAGTAGGAAGTTTTCAGTAATATTTTAGTTTATCCGTTTTAATTAGTATTTTTCATGAGCATCATTAAGCATAAGGGACAACGGGTCGCCGTTTTTATT
The DNA here is from genome assembly GCA_964364525.1 of uncultured Candidatus Saccharibacteria bacterium. Lineage (GTDB taxonomy): Bacteria > Patescibacteriota > Minisyncoccia > Phycocordibacterales > JACOZG01 > JAYEGE01. The sequence continues at coordinate 3,751 of CAYIMH010000025.1, forward strand.
GACACTCAAAATTTATATCATTGCGCCAAGAATCTCTACGGCGCGCGGGTCAATTTCGGAGCTATTCTGAAAGAGGCTTTGGCTGACCGTAATCTCGTCCGTGCCGTGGCCTACATGGTCACTACCGAAAGCGGAGAAGAAAAAGCCTTCATGGAGGCGATGGGCAAGATGGGGATTGAAGTGAAGACTAAAGACCTGCAGATTTTCCCTGGTGGCGCCAAGAAAGCCGACTGGGATGTTGGTTTGGCTATCGACGCGGTCAAGATCGCGTCTAAAGTGGACACTATCGTTATTGTCTCCGGTGATGGCGACTTCGTCCCTCTTGTTGAATATTTGAAAATCAATACCGGCAACCAAGTGGAGGTCATCGCCTTCGGCAAGAGCACTTCTGGCAAACTTAAAGAAGTGGCCGACGACTTTATTGACTTAGGTGAGAACCCCCGACGTTTTTTACTAAATAGCGCTGGCATCAATCGACGACGACCAAGCGGCTCACCCCACTCCACTGAAGAGACGGCCAGTAAGTAAGGTAAACCCGCCTTTGGTTAATTCCAATCTTGCTCTATAATTAGATTGGTATGCCCGACTTAACTAACAATCAGAATCAACCCGCTCCAACAGCACCCAATCCTAGTTTGGAAGAGGAGAAGGCAACCGCTCGACTGGCGATGGAAGGCGCTGAGTGGACGGCGAAGCGTGAGACTGAAGCTCGAGTGAAGATCGCCAAAGAGGAATTAGCTAAGCTCGATGAACAGCTGGGAAAGATCCGTATCGAGAAAGAGAGGCTCGAGCTGGATTGGATCGGCCTAGATAATACTAGGCGTCAACTGCGTAAGGTGTTGGAGCCGATTCTCGTGGAAGAAAAACGGATCGAGGCGGAAGAGGCCACGCTGGAAACCGAGGAGGAGCGGATTGGCGCGTCAAGCGACAAGCAAGTAGTGGAGAAAAAACGCTGGGCGATCCAAGACCAACGCAAGGAGATCGAGAAGCGCAAATGGGTGGAGGAGGAGAAGATGACCGCGATCGAAAAGACCATTAACGAGAACACCGCGCGTTATCGGCAACTCTTAGACGAGGAAGATAAACTACAAACTAATACCGAACAATTAAAGGCCGAGAGTGGAATATAAATTCAACTAGATGGCCAACGCCGACAGCACCAAATCGAGAAGAGAGGAAGCTCGGCGCGCCCTAGCGGGAGAGGAACGTTACGCTACTTTAGAGAAAAAAGGGGCGGACATCATCCGGCACCGACGTGAGGCGATGCGGGCGATGGAAGGTGAGATCCACCGCAAACAACGAGAAATCAAAGAAAAGGTGGCCGGAGAGCGTCACGCCAGCGCCGAGGCTTTAATGAGAAGAGAACAGCTCGCCAAAAAGGCGGCGGCTAAGACGGCCGAGCAGAAGACGAAAGCTGAACGCGAGGAACAAGTAGCGACGGCTGAAGCCCAGAAGCAACGCCTGATAAAAATCACCGACAAGGAACGAACGATCGCCGAGATCAAGCAATCGGCAAGCGGTCTTAGTCCCATCCGCACTTACAAGAGCGACTTCGCTTCCGCCGTTAAACGGGGCGGCATATCGATTGCCAAGATCGCCATGTCGGAGCGGGCCCGGCGCTTCAACCTGGGTCGAGCTGAACCGGGCGAAGTGGCCACTCAAAATAAGGGCGGGGTTTTTGTTTGGCTATTCACGTTCATTTTAATTGCCGCGGTGGCCGGACTAAGTTATCTCCTCTGGACCAATAGCCAGAATCCAACGCCAATTACGTCCGGTCCCACGCCGCCCGCACCACTCATCTTCGCCGAGTATAATGTCCGCGTCATCTTAGACCCCGCCGCCGATGGCACTGAAGTCAACGTCAAGAGCGCCATCGACGCCGCGGTAGTCAAGGCTCTCTCCCGTGAACCAAGCATCAGTAATTTTTATTTTGTAAAAAACGAGGCCAGCTTAAATCTCAACGCCTTCAAAGCCGTGACCGGCCTTAAGCTTCCTGAACGATTGACCCGCAACGTGAAGCCTGAATTTATGTTCGGTGCCTACGGCGATGGCCAGAGCCAATCACGCTTTCTTATTTTAAACGTCGGCGCCTTCGACCAGGTCTATGCCGCGACGCTAGAGTGGGAGAGTAGTCTCGCCGCCGACATCTTGCCCCTCCTCTATGACGGACAACAAGTTAATCAGGTCGCCGGCCAACGCTTTGGCGATAAGCGTATCCGCAACAAAGATCTCCGTCTCGTCACCGACGCCGCCGGCCAGACCTTCCTCCTCTATACTTTCCTTGATCAGAACACTCTCCTCATTACCACCAACGAAGCTACTTTTACCAAAGTCTTCGAGCGGTTTACTAATAATTAGTCTATGCTATAATCGCCATATCATGATTGCCAATATCGAAAGCCTGAAACAAAAACTGGAAACCGAGAAGGCCGAGCTGGAGACCGAGCTGAATAAGATCGGCTATAAATTAAACGGCGATCGCTGGGAAACCAAGCCAATCGAGGACGAAGCTGATATGGAATTCCGCGACGAGGTGGCCGACGAGATGGAGGATATGGAGGAGCGCCGCGCTACCGAGGACGCCTTGGTCAAGCGACTAAGCAATGTCAATATCGCGCTGGCTAAAATTGCCAAGAATGATTACGGCCGTTGTGAGGTTGGCGGTGAAGAGATTGAAGCCGAACGGCTAGAAGCCAACGCTGCCGCCCGCACTTGCAAACGGCATCTCGATCAGGAAGACCATTTTAGTTAAACACCATGTTGGCTAAAGTCCACTCGGCCCAGGTGGTAGGGTTGAAGGCCGATCTAATTGATGTCGAGGTGGATATTGCCAAGGGGCTCCATTCCTTCAGCGTCGTCGGCCTGCCCGACAAGGCCGTGGAAGAGGCCAAGGATCGGATCAGCGCCGCCATCAAGAATTCCGGTTTCAAATCACCCCAAAAAAGTAATAAGAAAGTGATTGTTAGTCTCGCGCCGGCCGACCTCAAGAAGGAGGGACCGGTGTTCGACTTAGCCATCGCTCTAGCCTATCTCTTAGCCACACAGGAAATTAAATTTGATTCGCATCACAAACTTTTTCTCGGCGAACTAGCGCTCGACGGCTCACTCCGAGCGATTAAAGGCACGCTGATGATGGTACGGAAAGCGGAGGCCAGCGGTTACGAAGCGGTTTACCTCCCGCTGGAGAACGCCCGCGAAGCCGCCTTGGTTAAAGGGATTAAAATTTATGGCTGCCGCGAGCTCCGCGATATCGCCGACTTCCTCTCGCCGCCCGATCCGGACGCGCCCGTCAAGAGGCGCGGCATACCGCTCAAGCTCCAGCCCGCCACCGAGATTGTTTACCAGAGCGACACGGCCGCCGTCTATGATCTATCGGAGATCAAGGGCCAACAGACGGCCAAGCGCGGCCTCGAGATTGCCGCGGCTGGCGGTCATAATTTGGCGATGTCAGGGCCGCCCGGCACCGGTAAGACCATGCTAGCTAAGGCCTTCGCCGGTCTCCTGCCGCCGCTCGACTTCGATGCCGTCCTCGAGACTACCGGCATCCATTCAGCCGCCGGCTTAATTAACGAAGAACTGGTGACCCAAGCACCCTTCCGCGCTCCGCACCACACCGCCTCTTACGTTTCTCTGGTCGGGGGTGGCGCTTGGCCCCGCCCCGGCGAGATCACGCTCGCGCACCGCGGCGTGCTCTTCCTCGACGAATTCCCCGAATTTGATAAGAATGGGATCGAGGCTCTGCGCCAACCGCTCGAGGATCGCATCATCCATGTCTCTCGCGCGCGTGGCACGATGAGCTTCCCGGCCAATTTCATCCTCATCGCCGCCATGAACCCCTGCCCCTGTGGTAATAGAGGCCTACGCAGTCGCGAATGTATCTGCTCGCAATCCGCTCTCCTGCGTTATCAGCGCAAACTCTCCGGCCCCATCGTTGACCGGATTGATCTCTGGCTCGACGTGCCTCAAGTGGATCATGAGAAATTGGCGACCACAATCAACGAAGACGGAGTCGAAACTTCTGATGTGGTGCGTGGCCGGATTCTCGCCGCTCGCGAGTGTCAGCAGAAACGCTTCGCACATTTAAGGCAAGACAAAAAGGTGGGCCAAGAAGTTTACACTAATAGCGACATGAGTCCTAAATTATTAAAACAATTCGCGCCGCTCGATGATCATTGTTCCCAACTCTTGACCGCCTCGGCCAAGCGCCTCGATCTCTCCGCCCGCGCTTACCATCGCATCATCAAGCTCGCCCGCACCATTGCCGACCTGGCTGGTGCCGCCGATATCAAAGAAGGACACCTGCTAGAAGCCTTGCAATACAGGCCAAAATTGCAGTTTTAAGGTACAAAACCAACTTGGACACCAGGTGTCCAAGTAAAAACTCGGGCAAACCACCAGCGCCCCGCAAAGCGGGGCGCTGGTGGTTTGGAATTTATCTAGATCAAAAGATAAAAGATAAATTTTCGGTTTAATAGCACAAACGGGAGGCTAATTACCTTCTTTTCCTTCCAATATCTCTC
>CAYIMH010000026.1:0-8048 GCA_964364525.1 uncultured Candidatus Saccharibacteria bacterium
TCTGCATTGTATCAAAAAACTGGGGGTTGGAGCATTTCGTTATTCACAGTATTGAGCGATTTGGCAAAACCAAGTTGGGCCAGCTCCTGCTCTACGCCAAGCAGAGCCAGGATAGAAAACTGATCAAAGAACTGGTGGAGCAAATCAAACCGAGAATCGGAGAACTAGTTAAAAAATTTGGGGTCAGCGCTGTCGGCTTTATCCCGCCGACAGTCAAACGCGAAACTCAATTGATGCAGGAGCTGGAGCGCCAACTTAATCTAGCCCTGCCCAAACTGGCAATCGTGAAAGTGAAAACGCCGGTGACCGTGCCACAAAAAACTTTAAGCAAGCTCGAGGATCGCATTGAAAACGCCCGTGGCACTATCGTCGTTAGTGATACCAAAAAATATCAAACCCTGTTGCTGATCGACGACGCTCTCGGCTCCGGCGCCACCTTGAACGAAATAGCAAAAAAAATTAAGCAACAGGGCCTAGCTCAAAACATCATTGGTCTGGCAATCACCGGTAGCTTCAGCGGCTTTGAAGTGATTAGCGAAGTATAAAAACCGGCCTATTTGTTGGTTATTTTGTCTCGTCCCGACTTTAAGTAACCGAGGCGTTTAGTACAAATTAGAATGCGTATCAATGTCGATGAAGATCACGTCGCCACCATCCTCTCTAAAAATCGCCCGGTAATCTCCTGTCACGTCCAAGCTACGGCAACCAGGAAAAGCCGTGTCAACAGTATGGTTATGTAGGCGTTGGTCTAGGGGACTAGCCAGGAAAATTTCTAATTGCTGGTAAAATTTGTCTTTGACCTTTGGTGACAATTTCCTGAAGTGTTTCTGAAAACGTTTCTTGTAACGGACAGCCATGATTGTTACAGCGATTTCAGGAAATTAATGGCCTCGGCAGCAGTTCGGAAAGCTGGCGAGAGATTCTTGCCTTTTTTAATGTCAGCTAACTCCCGCCGCAACATCCTGCGCGTTCCAATATTAAGCCGTGGAGGCGGAGCGAGCTCAACATCGAGTTTGCCGTCAGCATAAGCCTGCGTCGCCAGCTTTAGCACCGCGGCGAAAGGCAGCCCATCGCGATGGGCCTTCTTCATGGCCTGATTTTTGAGTTTTTCGTCAATTTTGAAAATTACTTGGGTAGTCATGGTTATATCTTATATATACCAAAGCTATATGTCAAACCAATCTATTTCGCCTTGCCCCAATTATTGGCGACACTGGCGTGGACGGTGAAGGGGACGGCGCCCTTGGTCACGCGTTCCATGGCCGATTTTATTTTAGGCAAAACCGCGGCTACGATCTCTTCTTTAATTTCATACAACAACTCGTCGTGGATTTGAAGCAAGAGAAAAACTTGGTCAGTTAATTTCTCCTCGCGCAACATTTCGTCCACGGCTATCATCGCCAACTTAACAATGTCGGCGGCCGTACCTTGGAGCGGCGCGTTCATCGCCATCCGTTCATTCATCGCCTTCACAAACGATAGTTTAGAGCGCAGGCCCGGGAAAGAACGATGGCGGCCGAAGAAGGTCTCGGTGTAACCCAGTTTTCGCGCTTGGGTAATAACATTTTCAAAATAATCTTTAATTTTAGGGAAGCTGGCAAAGTATTGATCATAAAATCTCTGTGCTTCCTCGCGCGAGGAATTCAAATTTTGTCGTAGAGCGTTCACCCCCATACCATAGATGATGCCAAAATTAATTACCTTGGCTCGCCGGCGCATTTCTTTGGTTACTTCGTCGTCTTTGACACCAAAAACTTTTTTTGCCACTGACGTATGCACGTCTTCGGCGCTGTTAAAAATCCTAATCAGTTCCCCATCGCCAGAAAGGAGCGCCAAAACTCGCATTTCTACTTGGGCGTAATCAAAGGAGGCGAGTTTAAACCCGGGCGCGGCGATGAAGGCGCAACGGATAGTTTCGCCCAGCCCTTCGCGCGCTGGAATATTTTGCAAATTGGGATTGGTCGATGACATCCGGCCGGTGGTCGTGCCGGTCTGATTGAGATTAGTGTGCAAGCGCCCGGTGGCATCGAGCTTGGGTGGAATGCTGTCAATGTAGGTGGAGAGTAATTTTTGTCGTTCACGATAAGCCAGAATCTGATCAATGATGGGATGAGCCTCGCGCAACTTGAGTAATTCCGATTCGCGGGTGGAACGCGCCCCGCCGGCCGTCTTCTTCAGACCCTTCACTTGCAAGTGCAGACGGTCGAACAAGACTTCGCCTAATTGTTTAGGGGAGTTGAGATTAAAGGATTCATCATTGGCTAATTCATAAATCTTTTTCTCTAACTCATCTAACTCGCGATGATATTCGATTGATAATTTTTTCAAATGCGCGGCGTCCACCATAATCCCCCGCACTTCGGCAGCGGCAATAATCGGAATGAGAGGCAATTCTATTTCGCGATAAACTTTTTCCAATTTTTTCTCTTTAATTTCCGCCAGTAATTTTTCCCGCGCCGCTTCCAAATTATCGGTGCCGGTAAATTGCAAAATGTCTTTTGCCTCCGGATGGGTCAGTTCGGAATTGAGAAGCCAGAGGGCGATTTTCAATTCAGGCGAAGCTTCCCCAGCAGGAGTGGCCCTTGGAATTTCTAAAGGGCTACTCTTGGATCCAACATTCGGTGTTAAAGATGTCCCAACACTGAGTGTCTGGCGCAATCTCCCTCCCAGCGTCCGAAACTCCAGCTCGGCAAAAATTTTCTCGGCCACGGGGACCTGAACACCCTCGCGCCAACTTCTCTCCGGCCACTCAAACTTAATCGGCGCGTCGCGGCGAATAGTGGCCAGAGCCTTAGAGAAGAGAGCTTCCTCCTCGCCCTCTTCAAGCAATTTAATCGCCCGCTCTTTGATTCCCGCCGCCTCAAATTTTTCTACGCCTTTTGTTTTTTTCAATTGTTTATAAATTTCTTCAACCGTCCCAAAATTTTGGATCAATCCCGTCGCCGTCTTCTCGCCAATGCCCTTCACTCCCACGATATTATCCGATGGGTCACCAGCCAGCCCTTTATAATCCGGCAATAATTTCGGCCCAAAGCCGAAGCGTTCTGTCATCTTGGCCTCGTCGTAGAGCGCCGTCTCGCTAAGTCCGCGCTTCAGGGTATAGACCAGCACCCTGTCATCATCCACCAATTGCATCGTGTCCATATCGCCCGAGGCAATGACAATCCTTAAGGTCTCACCTTGGGTATCGGAATCTAAAGGTGCGACCTTGGAGAGCTGCTCAACAATCGTGCCGATGATGTCGTCGGCCTCGAAACCGGCCGCGTCGTAGATGGGGATATTGAAAGCGGTGATAAGCTCGCGCGAGCGTTCGAGTTGAGCGACCAGCGCGTCGTCGGTCTTGGCCCGACCGGCCTTGTAATTCTCATAGACTTGCTTGCGGAAAGTTTTGTCGGCGCGGTCATAGCAAGCCACCACATAATCAGGTTTCAGTTCGCCAACGATCCGGAGAAGCATCGTCACCAGGCCATAGAGCGCACCCGTCGGCTCGCCGCGACTTGAGACAAAATCGGGTAAGGCGTGATAGGTTCGATGGATAATCGCGTGCGTATCGAGCAAGACCAGAGTTTTAGAAAAAGAATTTTTAGCCACTGAATTATTCCGCTTACCAGACAATCTCACGCGTCGTCTCGTTAATGAAAGTGAAATTGATAGTAAGATGATCGGGAGGCAGGAGTTCAGCCACTTTGTCACCCCATTCAATCATGATCAAGTTGCGTTCGTCAGTGATAATCTCTTCCCAACCCAGATGTTGCAACTCGCTCGAGCTATCGAGCCGATAACAATCGATGTGGATCAGATGATCGAAGTACTCGCCCGAGGGCAAGTGATAAATTTTCTCAATGACGAAAGTTGGGCTGGTCACCGCTTCGGTCACGCCGAGCTCCCGCGCCACAGCTTGAACGAAGGTGGTCTTGCCGGCGCCGAGATCGCCGAGAAGTGCCACCACCTCGGCTCGACCGGTAACTGGCCGTTCCTTCAATTCCGCCAACCACTCTCGGGCCACAGATTCGGTGGCCTCGACACTATTGGTGGTAATCATAGACATTAGACTATTTTAACATATTTTGGGCATAAAAAAGACGCGCTTGGTTTGACCCAAAGCGCGTCATGAAATTCTCCTTTCCGCTCTCCAGATTCCATTCCGGAAAGCACTTAATCATCCACACCGCGGACAAATCCATTGTCCGCGAATTCGATCTTGATCAGATGGCCGTCCGGAGTCTCGCCCTGGATCCAGTCGAGAAGGCCCTTGTCGCTCCCGTGCTGATGGAGCCGGCGACCGACTTCCCGGTACTGGTAGACCCGACCCTTGTAGATGACCCGCTCCCAATTCTCTGCCGGCTGGGTAGTCGGCGCGGGTGGCGGTGGCATCTGTACCATGGGCCGCTCCACCACGATCGGCGCAGGCTGGACATAAACTGGCGCGGGCACCAAGTAGATGACCGGCGCGGGATAATTGTAGATTGGTGCCACATAGACCGGCGGTCGGGAATAGCCGAAGCCGAAATTGAGATAGCGCCCGCCGCCACTCCAATTTCCGTAGCCATAATACTGGCGCGGACTCCGGTGCCAGGAATAGCTTCGTTGGTACCCGCCGCCGAATTGGTACCGCCTGACCACCGGCCGATAGTACCGCGACGCCTGACGGGAACCGAAACTGCGGTAAGCGGGACCGCGATTGATCTGTCGAACCTGGCTCCGACTGCCACGACGGCTGTGTCCATGATCCGCGAGGGACGCGGCAGGCACAACCAGAGAAACCAAAACCGCCAAACAGAAAAACTTTTTCATTGAACTCTTCCTTTCTTCCGCCGACAGGCGGATCAGTCGTCAATCTCGATCCGATTGTTGCATCCCCCAACTGGAAACCGATCCACCACATAGTAGAACGGCTCGAAGATGTAGGAGTCCCACCACGAGTATTCCTCGTAATAGTACTCGTCGTAACCACCCCAGCCTCCGCCCCATTGCGCCCAAGCGAGCGCGGGGGTAAAGAGAGATGCACAAAGGGCGACCAGCAAACACCACTTTAACACTCGTTTCATTTTGTTTCTCCTTTCATTGTCAAAGTTCTCGTCTTTCTGGCTATAATTTTAACTCCTTTTTTGGTAAAAGCCAGACCTTAAAATGAGGAAACTCTTTGTCTCCCACCTGTCTTTTAGTGTATCATAGTCGTGTCTAAAAGTCAAGTCCCCGTAATATATCGCTATTTTGGCCGAGTTTTCCACTGTTTTGGCTATCCTTTAAAGTGGGGGTATGATAGGACTATAGGTAATGTTGCAATTTGACGATGCCAAAGAACAGAGTCGTCTCGGTGAGCTCCGCGCTAGCGAGGCCGAGGCCCTAGCCCAGACTCTATCCATCAAATACTCCCTCCCCTATATCGATCTGACTAAGTTTGCTATCAATACCGACGCCCTGCGGATCATCCCCGAAGACGAGGCCCGCGCCGCCGACCTAGCCGCCTTCAAATTGAGCGGTCGCCAGCTCTATCTTGTTGTCCGCGCTCCCGCTAATCCTAAAACCCAGACAATTATTGATGACCTGAAAGAAAAAAATTATCTCCTCAATATTTACCTAGGTTCAGAGGCGAGTCTCGCCCGGGCCTGGGATCGTTATAAAGAAATCTCCCATTCCACCCGCACCGAAGCCGGGGTCATCGACATCTCCAGCGGCGACATCAAGCGCTTTATTGAAGAAATCAAAGACTTGGGCGACTTGAAAAAAGCCTTCGACCAGGAAGGAGGTTTCGCGCTTAAGGAGGGCGGCATCTCCAATCTGCTCGAGATCGTCTTGGCTGGCAGTCTGATCACGTTGGCCTCCGATATCCACATCGAGCCGCAGGAGAAGGAGGTGCGGATGCGTTACCGGCTCGACGGCGTCCTCCACGACATCACCTATTTTGATCGGCGCCTCTACAACCAAATTCTCTCGCGGGTAAAATTAGTCTCGGGGCTAAAATTAAATACTAAAAAGAGCGCCCAAGATGGACGTTTCAGTATCCGCTTGGCTGACACTGAAATTGAAATCCGCACCTCTATTCTACCCGGCGCTTATGGTGAATCTATTGTCTTACGTATTCTCAACCCCGAGACCCTGGAGATCGGCTTCGACACTCTCGGTATCGAGCCGGTTCTGTTTAAGATCGTTGAGCAGGAAATCAGCAAACCTAATGGTTTGGTGCTCTTAACCGGCCCCACCGGCTCGGGCAAAACCACCACTCTCTACACTTTCTTGCGTCAAGTCAGCACCTCGGAGAATAAAATTATTACTATCGAGGATCCGATCGAGTATCATCTGAAAGGTGTCAATCAGACCCAGGTCGATGCCAAAAAGGACTACACCTTCCTCTCCGGGCTACGCAGCGCCCTCCGTCAGGATCCGGATATTATTATGGTGGGAGAAATCCGCGACGCGGAAACCGCCGGTATCGCCATCAATTCTTCGCTCACCGGCCATCTGGTTTTCTCTACCCTCCACACCAATAACGCCGCTGGCACTATTCCGCGTCTGATTGATCTTGGTATTAATCCCAAAATTATTGACTCGGCTTTAAACATCGCCCTGGCCCAGCGTTTAGTCCGCAAACTATGCGAGCAATGTCGCCTCGCTGGCGAGCCAACTGGTGAGGAACGTCAGCTCCTCGAGTCTATCGTCACTTCCATCAAACAAAAGCGGCCGGATCTTAACCGCCCGGAATTCAAGCAAATTTGGCGCCCGGCACCAGCGGGTTGTGGCGAGTGCCATCACACCGGCTACCGCGGTCGCGTCGGTATCTTTGAGGGTATCTTGGTGGATCAGGCCATCTCTAGGCTCTTGACCGCCAACCCCAACGAACGAGAGATCAAGATCGCCGCCGTTCCTCAAGGTATTTTAGATATGCGGCAAGATGGTGTATTGAAGGTCCTTCAAGGCATCACCGATCTCGTCGAGCTCGGCCGCGTGGTGGACATTCACGAAGAGATCATTTAAATCGAGTATCTAAACCCCTAAGCAAGCTCTCGACGCGGACGTCGAGATGAGGTAAGGCCTTAAGGATAGGGCGAGCAGAGTAATAAAACAAAACTATCCCGTCCTTGCGACCAAACCCGTTTAAACCCGGATGAGCCTAGTTGCTTAGGGGTTCAGGCACTCGATTTTTAGCACCGGCGACATGTTATCATATAACAATTCAAATGTCAAGTAAGACCCAAACTAGCCGCTTCTTAGACTCCGCGCTCCGGCCGACCGCCTGGGATGATTACATCGGCCAACAAAATATCAAAGACAATCTCCGCATCCTCCTCCGGGCAGCCAAGGAACGCGAGCAGCCGCCGGAACACCTCCTCTTCTATGGCCCGCCCGGACTCGGCAAGACGACGTTGGCTCATCTCATTGCCAAAGAGAGCGCCGCGCAACTCAAGGTCACTTCCGGACCAGCCATTGAGAAAATCGGCGATCTCGCTTCTATCCTCACTAACCTCTCGCCCGGCGATATGCTCTTCATTGATGAGGTCCACCGGTTGAATAAATTGATCGAGGAGGTGCTCTACCCGGCGATGGAGGCGGGCACCTTGAATATCGTCATCGGCAAGGGACCAGGCGCGCGGGTGATCCAGCTCGATCTCCCTCCCTTCACCCTAGTGGCCGCCACTACTCGCCTCGCCCTCCTTTCGGCGCCGCTCCGCTCCCGCTTCTCGGGCGGTACCTTCCGGCTAGAATTCTACACCCCCGAGGAGATCCGCGCCATCATCAAGCGCTCCGCGCGTATCCTCGAAATCGAAATTGACGAGGCTGGCGCTGATGAAATTGCCAAGCGCTCACGCTTCACCCCGCGCATCGCCAACCATTTCCTCAAGCGTTGTCGCGACGTGGCCCAACTCCGGAAGAGCGCGCGATCCACCATGGTTTCCTGTTCGGTGCTGTTCAGCACCGGCTCCAGGGCCACCATCGCCAGATTGCACTTCTTGCCGAAGTCGCCGTCCGGGTCGTGCAGATAAGCGATGCCGCCCGACATGCCGGCGGCGAAATTGCGCCCGGTCGCGCCCAGGACAACCACGGTGCCG
>CAYIMH010000027.1:0-8036 GCA_964364525.1 uncultured Candidatus Saccharibacteria bacterium
CGAGGCGCGTGGCTTTATGAAGGGTATTGATCACGCCGGCAAGATTATGTTCTGGATCGTGATTATCTTGATTGGGCTTGGTATCATTGCTGGGTTGACACTCGGCGCCGGCATCTTGAGTTTACTTGGTGGTCTCCCTGGGAGCTTGGGTGGCGGCAACGGTGTCCCCGCTATCCCCTTGAACTATTAATTATCAACGGTGGAGAAAAGCCCTACCCAATTTGATTTTATCGCCATTGGTGATATTGTCACCGACGCTTTCATTAGGCTAAAAGAGGCCGAGGTGCATACTGATATCCGGCCGGCCGAACGCCAGATCTGCATGCGCTTCGGCGACAAAATCCCTTACGAGTCGGTGACCGTCGTGCCGGCTGTCGGTAATAGTCCCAACGCCGCCACCAGTGCCGCTCGGCTCGGCCTTCGCACCGCCTTAGTCACCGATCTCGGCGACGATCTTGGGGGTCATCATTGCCTTGAGCGGCTCAAAGAAAACGGCGTGGCCACCGACTTTGTCCGCGTCCACTCTGGCATCAAGACTAATTATCATTATGTCCTCTGGTTCCAAGACGATAGGACTATCCTTATCAAGCATGAGGAGTATCCTTATGCCCTGCCCGGTCCGGCCAATGGCCGGGCGAGCATCGGCGAACCGCGCTGGGTTTATTTGAGTTCGCTTGGCGCTAATTCTCTCCCCTACCATGGAGCCATCACCGATTACCTAGAAAATCACCCGAGCATCAAGCTCGCCTTCCAGCCGGGAACCTTCCAGATCAAATTAGGGCCGGCTAAATTACCCCGACTCTTTAAGCGGAGTGAGATTTTCTTCTGCAATGTCGAGGAGGCTAAACGGATTTTAAAGCGCGAAGCGGGCGGCGTGCTCGAACTCCTCCGAGCGCTGAGTGAACTTGGGCCCAAGATTGTCGTCATCACCGACGGCCCCAAGGGCGCTTACGCTTATTACCATAACGAGGCCTGGTTTATGCCGCCCTACCCCGATCCGCGACCGCCCCAGAATCGCACCGGCGCCGGTGACGCCTTCGCCTCCACCTTTACCGCCGCGCTCGTCCTTGGCAAGGGCGTCCCCGAGGCCCTCACCTGGGCGCCGATCAACTCAATGTCCGTCGTTCAGAAGGTCGGCGCTCAAGCCGGCCTCCTCACTCGCGCCGAATTGGAAAAATATCTCGCCGAAGCGCCACCGGAATACAAGTTGAAGATTTTGGTTTAATCACCCGAATTTCTCGGAATAATAAAGAAGGCCGCTTTCTTGTTTTTTTAATGCGTCACCATCCACAAGCGACACCAATCGCAATCTTTTTGGCCACAGCCGCGGGTGAGAAATTTGAGGTCGAGAATGCTGGCGGCAACTTCGGTGATTAATTCTTTGAGGCCGACGCTGTCTTGAGCGGCGAGAGAAAATTCTTCTTGGTGATAACGGCCCTTCGGGTCGGGCTCAATGAAATCAATGAGCCCGCTCGTCACTTCATATTTGGGACTATAATTATCGAGTAATAATTTATAGAAAACAAGCTGGCGGAAATAATCGCCGGCACCGGCCGACTTGGTCAGGCCGAGGATGTGGTTGCGCGTCTTGGGCTGGCCGGTCTTATAATCCACCACCCGTACCTCGCCCGCAACCAACCCCGACGCCCCCGAGGCAAGTTCTAATTTATCAATTTTGCCGTTTAATTTGATCTCACCACCATTCTGACCAAGTGACAAAATTAGGCCGCGGATATTAAACTCGTTGATGATATTATTCGGCCACTGGTATTTGTACCAGCGGAGATAGCCGGTAAGCGCGAGGCGCCCCTTCTCCCGACTCGACTTAAGATCGTCCGCGGAAAAGGGTTGGCGCGCGAGATGATACTGGAAACGAGTTAATAATTTGCCCATGGCCCATTTTTTTCCCTCGCGGTAATGATCAAAAAATTCTTTGAGGGTTTGGTGCATCGCCGTGCCGTAGAGTAAATGCTTGTTCTGAACTTGGGGCAAACGCAAGAGATTGACGTAGAAATAGTGGCGCGGGCAGGCCAGATAATTATTAAGGTCGGTGACCGAGAGGCCGCGCTCGAGAAATAATTTATTGAGGTAGGCTTTCTCGGTAAGCGATGTGGGAGTGGCGGGGCGCGGCCGCAAATTGGCCGCGCGCGCGGCTATTGGCTTCGCCCCCCGATCGCCGACTTCGGTAAAATCAACCAGCCCCGTCATTTCTTCAATAAATTGGCTCGGTGATTGCGCTCGGCCGTCGCGCGTCTGCCGAGCGTAAGTAATAGTCACCCCGCGCCGCGCGCGCGTTAGGGCCACATAGAAGAGACGCCGCTCACTCGCCTCGTCCGCGGACGGGCCATCATCATCGGCGCCATTAGGTAGATTACCACGCAAGGGCAGAGAGAAAGCGCTCCGCTTGCGCCGACCGCCGAAGTGGCCATCATTGGCCCCAATGATATAGACGTAATCGAACTCGAGACCCTTGGAGCGATGCGCCGTCATCAGGCGTACGCCGTCTCTTCCCGACGCGGCCGTCTCGAGAAGACCGAGACCGTGTCGTTTGAGTGTTTCTAAATAATCTATGAAATCGGCCAGATTGAAGTTGGCGTGGGCGGTGGAGAATTCTTTGAGTTCCTCGTGGAAGGCCTCAAGCTTGGCCAATTTCTCCTCGGCTGCCGGAGATTTAAGTAAATAATCGAGAAAACCGGATTCCTCGAGTACCGCCCCAAAGAGATTAAGCAAGTTTTGGTTATGGGCTAGACGCCGCCATTTTTCTAATTGGCGATAAGTTTGGCCCAGCACGCCAGCTGTTTTCCCCAGTAATAAATACAGACTCTTTTTTTGTTTTCGACTTTGTTCCAGCAATTCATAAATTTTTAGCGGCTCGAGGTGGAGAAAATCGAGGTGGAGAAAACGGAATAAAAAATCGTCCGCGCCGAAATGGTGAATGGTTTCTAAAATTAAAATCAATTTGCTAATAGTGATATCGTTCAATAGGTCAGATTGCGACTCGATGACGAAGAGTAGACCCGCGCGCTCGAGTGCCGCTACCAAGGCCTCGGCGTCAGCGTTATCGCGATAGATGACGGCGATCTCCTCCGGCACCACACCCGCCTTGAGCCGCATCTTGATATCTTCGGCCACAAATCTCTGTTCGACAGCAAGATTAGCCGCGGCCGTCACTTTGATCTTTTCGGTTATCTGGGAATTCTGCGACCGTAACGGCGTCAGAACTTCCGCCGGCAAATTGCTCTGGCTAATTAAGTGGTGGGCGGCGTCGAGTAAGGTTTGGGTAGCGCGATAATTCTCGGTCAGACGGATCAGCTTGGCCGTCGGATATAATTTTTTGAAATAATTGAAATTGTCGAGCGAGGCGCCCTGGAATTGAAAAATGGCCTGCTTCTCGTCACCGACGATGAAGAGGTTGGGATTCTCGTGGTAATTAGCCAGGAGCGCGAGGAGCTCGTTCTGCGACTGATTGGCATCCTGATGCTCATCGGCCAAAATATAGAGATACTCTTCCTGGAGACGGCGCAAAAAAATTTTCTTTTTCTTCAGGACCGTCAGGACCTCCATGATCATGTCGGCGAAGTCGTAGAGACGGGCCTGGCGGAGCGCCTGCTCATAGACGCGATAGATAAGCGCTAATTCTTTCTCCTTCGGCCCGATCGCCATTTTAGTCAATTGGGTCGGCGTGACATTTTCCTTCTTCAATTTCTCAATCGCCTCCAGAGCGGCGGAGAGATAATAGAAAGGCGCGCCGTAGGGCCGGAGCAATTTGAGTCGCGCCTTGGCAATCACTTGCTCCGCGATCTTAATCTGCTCCACGCGTGTGGCGTTCTGGGCGCCAATGATGCGCGGAAATTCTTCCGGATAACGGTTAATGATTTCGTTGCAAAAACCGTGGAAAGTATTGATGGCGGCGCGATAAGCGGCCGAGCCGATGATAGTCGTTAACCGCTCGCGCATCGCCTGGACACCGGCGTTGGTGAAGGTAAGCGCGAGAATGGCATCGGGCGGCGTATCGGTCCGGCGGAGAATATTGGCGATCCGTAGTCCCAAGACTTGAGTCTTGCCTGTCCCGGGGCCCGCCACGACCATCACCGGCCCCTCAATACTATCCACCGCTTCCTTCTGGGCCGGATTAAGTTGCTTATAGAGTTTGAGAAATTGATCTTCTTTTTTTTCTTTACTCACACGCATCCGCCCATCTTAGCATCATCGGCTGTCGGCTAAACATTTGACAAATGTCGCACATCTCGTTACACTCAAGACGGCTGGCAAAATGGCTTGGTTTTGCCGGGTAAGCGGAAGTGGCCGGCGCGGCCTGAAGTCGCGTTGGGCCGGAGCCCTGAAACTCCCCGATACCATCGTCACAAGCCGAGGAGCATAGTGATGAGTAAGAATAAGTTGGACCTTGTAAAATTGGACGACTATGCAGGGGTCTCCGTCTCCTTGCGCCGCCTCTGGAGGCGCGCCCACGATGGCAAGGATCCGGTTCGAGAAGCAAGGAGACTGACGGAAGCGACCGAATGGATAATGGTAAATTTGGTAGGTTTAATTATCGCAATCGGCTTTTGGTTCCGGTCGAGCCCGGGGGGATGGGCCGAATACTGGGTATTTATGCCTCTTGCTTGTTTCGGAACCCTCGGATTTGGTCTCTGTACATTATTCATCCTGTTCATCAAAATTCACAACCTCTTTCGCAAACCGGCCTGCTATGAATTTGCCGAGTTACTCGAGGAGGTTGTGGATGATTGGGGTATCCCCCCGGATACATTTGCCGACTGGCCGGAAGAGATGTTAAGAGGAAAAGCCACCGGGTCCCTGGTTTGGAGAGCTGAGGCAGTGATCAGATTTCAACGAGCCGCCAACGAACTACCAACGGAGAACATACTCGACACTGTCGAAGGGGCCCGACAAGAATTCAAAAAATGGCACTGCATTTTCTTTCATCTCGACTTAGTGGAAGAAAAATGGAACAGATTCTTCGACCTAGCCCAAGCGAAGTTGAAAAGGAACGACGGGGGCGAGAAATTGCCGACCCAGAATGATGACCCGACCGAAACACGAGCGGTTGAACCACCCGCCAACAGTTAGATCCAAGTACGAATGTTAAACATCCGATGTTTAACATTTAGCCGGTTAACGCCACACGCGTTGACCGGTTTTTTTATTTTTCTCAAACTACTCTTTAGTCTTCTCAGCGTTTCTTAACTCCTATCCCCATCTGTGTACGACCGTGCGCATATAGGGATAATGACCTGGGGCTGGGCTAAGTTAGGCCAAACTCTTTTTTCAACCAATAATCATTCTCGATGGACTCCGCTCGCAGATATAAAATCTCCCGCCCGATGTGAAAATGTGATTTGAGCAACGACACCACTTCTTGACACTCGTAAGGATGCACCCAAACACTGTTCTGTAAACGGATAAAGCCCAGATGCTCCAGCCAACGCCGCATCCGATCACGCACCGATCGCTTCCATTCCTTAATGTCAAAGATCACCAGACGATACCGACCATCCCAACGACGCGGTTTTTTGATTTTCAACTCTGACAAACGGTAACGGTCTAATTCGGCACGACCTTTGGCGGTTAATCGGGCGCACTTGAAACCTTGGGAATTGAGCCGAAATTCAATCAACTTTTTTCGTGCTAAGCGTTCAACAACTTGGTTGATATAGTAAACTCGCTTTGATCGCTTCTTGTTGCCCCCGACAAATCTTAGTAATTGGAGAGTATTAGGCGCGACGGCCGCCACCGCCAAGATAGCCGAAACCTCAAGCAAGCCAAGAACGATCGGGACAATTTTATGTCTCAATATATTCACCGTATTCATGTCTTGCCCAAACATTATACTATCCCTATATGTGTACGACCGTGCACGTATGGGGATAATTGATGGGTTAACTGAAGACACGGAAGAAAAGAAAAGCCGCGGCGAGTAGTGAAAACTCGACGTGGCAAGTGGAATAACGGTATTCGGAATGCTGGCACCTAAAAACGGGCTCAAAAAATGCCGCCGGTCTTGGACTGGCGGCAGGGGTCAACACAACGCGTTAGAAAATGCTGGTGCTACGCAAACCGACGTCGTCTGGGTCCGAACCCCGAATGTCGCTCTTGGGACGCTGGTTTATCCGCTTGATGGTCTCGGCCTCCTTCCGCGCCTCGTCGATCAACGCCCGTTCGCGCTCGCGGGCCAGGTGGGCCCGGACTCTGACAATGGGCGGGTTGTCATTACCCCAACGATGGGCGTATTGTTCAACGGCGGCAAGAATTTGGTCGTGATCCTTCGGAATCTTCGTCCGAAGGATCAGCCACAATAACACGAGCGCCTCACTTGAGTCGCTCTCCGTCAAAGCGTCAACAATCGCCTCCTCGAAGGGCTTGGGTTCTTGGACCATGCGGTTTTCTCCTTTCTTAAGGTGCTGGCGGCCACGCGCCACCTTTGTTTTTTACCGCTTCTATTGTACACTAAACGAGAAATTTTGTCATTAATAATTTTATTTTTTGAAAAATCATGACTTTGCACGAACAGATTAAGGGCGAGGTGAAGAAGGCGATGCTGGAGAAAAATCAGGTCAAATTGGGCGTGGTGCGCGGGATACTTTCAGCCTTCACCAACGAGCTGGTGGCCAAGAAGCATAAACCGGATGAATTATTGGGCGACGAGGAGGCCATCGCCGTCATCCGCCGGCTGGCCAAGCAACGCCAAGACTCGATTGGGCAATTCAAAAATGGCGGACGTGCCGATCTGGCCGAGCAAGAAGAAGCCGAGCTGGCTTGTCTAGAAACTTATTTGCCTAAATTGATGAGCCGCGACGAAATCAAGAAATTGGCGGAAGCAAAAAAGGCCGAACTCGGCGTCTCGGCCAAAGGCGATGCCGGCAAGTTAACCGGCGCGCTGATGAAAGAATTGAAGGGTAAAGCCGACGGTGCCGACGTCAAGGCGGTGGTGGATGAATTATTAAAGTAAAAGAATGAAGAGCCTAATTGCCGCCATTCTGGCCCTATTTACCATTACCCTTGCCAATCTGATTCTTACTAAGGCCCCAACAAATGCTATGCCAATAATTTTGACGTCGGACAAAAGCGAATATCACGTCGGCGAGGCCGTCAAATTAAAACTCGAAAATAATTCTGGTCAGAATATTTTTCTTGCGCCGGCGCCGCACAACACTTTGTCCTGGGTCGGGCAAGTTTTTATGATGGATGACGACGGCAATACGCCACTAAAAACTTTTGACCAGAAAAGTGCTGCCCTCTCGCCTGCAGACATTACCACCCTCAAACCAATAAAAGTCAAGGCTGGCGGCACAATAAATAGTGAGTGGGCCACTGATTCTCTTACCGGTCACTTCAAAATCGTGATTAAATACAGTGCGAGTGCCACATTAGCCAGAAATGGCACGCCCGATCTTATCGTCGCCAGTCAACCATTCGAGATCAAGTAACGATACTTTTTTTGCGACCAAACTGGTCCGGCATAAGTCACACCAATACGAGGCGTGCTAATAACTTTTAAGGTGTTGGGAGTTTGACTTCCAACATTGGTAGCGCCAACAATATAGAGACCAGTTTCCTCGGTCGCGGGCAAACCATTAAATTTTTTATCAACCCGGAAAAATCTGGTAAGTTTGGCTGGACCGTTAATTGATTCCGCTCGCCCCCCGATCGTGTTCGAGCGGGCGGCCCGGATTAAAACTGCCGCCGGATAATCTTTTTTCCCCGTCACGATATTGAGCAGATAATGCACCCCGTAAATAAAGTAAACATACCAAACGCCGCCTGGCGCGAACATCGCTTCCGTCCGCACCGTGCGTCGATTATCCCGCGCGTGAGAAGCGAGATCCTGCGGGCCATCATAGGCTT
This sequence comes from uncultured Candidatus Saccharibacteria bacterium, assembly GCA_964364525.1. Taxonomy (GTDB): domain Bacteria; phylum Patescibacteriota; class Minisyncoccia; order Phycocordibacterales; family JACOZG01; genus JAYEGE01. The sequence continues at coordinate 7,864 of CAYIMH010000027.1, forward strand.
CTGTCTCAGTGATTATCAACGAGATTTTTCTGCCATCAATTTTGCGGACCAAAAATTTACCGAGGAGCTCACGGGCGACCACGAGCGTCGGCTGGCGAAAAAAATCAGGGGGTAAAACTTGGTATAAAGTCCCTTTTCGCCGGCCTGTTTTAACCCCTTCATCTTGCTGTTAA
>CAYIMH010000028.1:0-8004 GCA_964364525.1 uncultured Candidatus Saccharibacteria bacterium
ATTTAGGTCAGAGCCACCACGCGCTCCGCGCGTGCCTCATTCGGGGTTCTGCTGGAAATGAGTCCGAACTTTTTGGTATAATGACCACCAGCCCTTGTTTATTTTTCTACATCAGGTATATTCGTTGTAGATGTAATCGATGTCGTTTGTTCTTTTTAGACCAATTTAAGTAGAAGGAGGTGAGTAATGACCGTTGATGAATTAGTCGATCTTTGGTTAGCAAGTTCGGCCACAGGCAAACAGAAACCAGTAACCCGCTGGTCCTATGCCGCCGATGTGCGTAAGGTGTTGCAAGCGTTCAGCTTGCGGGCCAATCCGGTCAGCCAGGACGACGTGGAGCGGATTCTTCAGGGCTTAACGCGAGATAAATTGGCCCACTACTTCAGAAGTTTGGTGGCCAGGGAGATTCACCGTCCCGCGACTGTCGCCAGGATGATCCACAGCGCCAGAGTATTCCTGCTTTTCTGTGTTGGCCGGGGGCTCATCAACATCAATCCGCTAGTTAATTTTTGTCCCAAGTGGCCCCGATCGGCGCCACGGCCTCGTCCGACCTTATCCTTGGATCATCTGGATACTCTGCGTCAGGCGGTGAAGCGCCCGTTACGCTCGACCCTGCCACCGCGCGGCTCGCTTGTGCTTGAGCTCATGGTTTTGGGTATCGGTGGTCTGCAGCTAACTAAGCTAATGATCTCGGACCTTGATTTAGGTGGGGGGCAACTGTGTTTGCGTGACGACTCTAATCGTCGACGTTATCTGATCCTATCGCCAGAAGTCCGGTTACTATTGCATCGTTACTTGGAAGAGCGTCAATTATTTCTGGCGCGTCTGGGTTTGATAGACAGCGGCGTCCTCTTTATCGGCCGGTCTAACGAACCATTGACCGATCGGGCTTTGCGGCGCCAACTCACGTTAGCGGCCAAGGAATTAGGCGTGGCGCTGGATGTTCGCCAGCTCTGTCGTCGTGTCGCCCCGGTTTAGCCGGGGCTTTTTTTCTTTCTAAAATCGCGCTAAGATAGCGGGGTAATGTGGGATCGTGGCGCCCTTAGCTCAGTGGTAGAGCGTTCCCTTCACACGGGAGAGGCCGTACGTTCAATCCGTACAGGGCGCATAATTAAACATGAGACACCAGACCTTAATCAAACCCGGTTCGCTCGTCTTAATTAAGAAGGTGGCGACGATCGAGGTACTAGTCAGTTTGATTTTGTTCGCGACCTCATTTTTCCTCAATTACGAAGATATTTTCCGACACCTGCCTCTTCTGGGTGGGGTGCGTTACGACCTCTTTGTCCTTTTCTCCGCTTCCTTGCTCCAATTATTAATCACCATTTCGGTTTTTGCTCGCTGGTATTCGGAGGTCTATGAGTTGAAAGACCAGGAAATCTTGCATCGGCGGGGGATATTCTTTGTCCGGCAGAATTCTCTCTGGCTTAAGGACGCGCAGGCGATTGAGTACACCCGCGGCCCTCTGGAGAAATTACTGGGTCTGGGCACTATCGTTGTCTACAGCAACACCTATAAACGACCGATTTATCTTCAGAGTCTGGAGAACGGTGAGATGTACTTGGCAATGGTGCGGAATGCCGTGGATCAGGCCAAGACCAAACGCCTTGGTCAACCCAAGCCCGATATTGAGGCGATGATCAAGCGCGGCGAGAACGCCCGCCTCGAGTTCAAACAAACTTTCCGCTGGGATGTGCGTGAACATCGAGCCAATCGAGATCTGGAGAAAGCGGTGATGAAAACGGTGGCCGGTTTCTTAAACGCCGGTGGTGGCCAATTAATTATCGGCGTAACCGACGACGGGGTGGTTACCGGTTTGGAAAAAGATTTTCAAACTCTGGCCCGCAAAGACCGCGACGGTTTGGAGAACCATTTTACCCTCGCCTTCAAAAGTTTCTTGGGGGTGGAATTCCGCCAATTCGTGAATCTGGAATTTGAGAAGGTGGCCAAACGCGATGTTTGCTTGATCATTGTTGAGCAGAGCGATAGGCCGGTCTACTTGAAAGACAATAATAGCGAAGAATTCTATATCCGCACCGGCAACACTACCACGCCGCTCTCAATGAGCGAGGCCCGTTCTTATATCGAAGGGCATTGGAAATAGGGGAGTAAATGTGTTAAAATAATTAAACCATGTCATATCTAATCGTCGGTTTGGGGAATCCAGGGGAAGAGTATGCGGATACACGGCATAATACGGGGCGGATGGTTCTCCAGAAGCTGGAGACCGGGGGTTGGAAACTGGATAAAAAGTTAAGTGCACTGGTGTCTGAAACTAAGATAGGAAAAGAAAAAGTAAAACTGATTTTGCCCGAGACGATGATGAATAATTCGGGACAGAGTGTGATAGCGCTGGTGAAAAGTAAAAAAGCAGCGAAGAAATTGATTGTGGTCTACGATGACCTGGACCTGCCGCTTGGCACGCTGAAGGTGAGTTACAATCGCGGTGACGGCGGCCATCGCGGGTTAGCGAGCATTATCAAGGCGCTCAAGACACGAGAGTTTGTGCGGGTGCGGGTGGGCATTGCGCTGACGACATCCTCGGGCAAAATTAAAAAGCCGAATACGGAGGAGGGGATTATTAAATTTATTTTGGACAAGTTTAAAGACAGCGAGCTGGTCGAGTTGAAAAAAATTTTCAAGCGTGCAATAGAAGCACTGATGACGATTGTGACTGGAGGTAGAGAAAAGGCAATGAATCAGTTTAATTCCTCGCCATAAACCTAAATGATTATGTTACAATAACGGGGTGAGTAATCTTAAAAAAGCGTTGCTGGTGCTGGTCTTGCCGGGTTCATTACTCTGGCTATTACTGCCTGTTCTACCAGTGGCTCCTTTAGCCCTAGCCCAAGAATCGATTGAAGATCGGCGGGCCAAGCTCCAGGCCGAATTGGAAGAAGAGGAGAAACAGATCGCCCATCAGAGCGCTCTCCTACGGGCCAAACAATCAGAGACGGCGACGGTCAAGGGCGATATCGATCTCTTAAAGAGCCAGATTGCGGAGGCCAAGGCTGGCATTGCCGCCAAGCGGGTGGCGATTAGTCGCTTGGATGACGAAATTCTCGCCCGTCAGGGCAAGATCAATACGCTGGAGGCCAAGATCAAACGCGAACAAGAGTCGCTGGCCGAGCTTCTGCGTCAGACGCGCGAGGTGGAGACGGTGACTTTGCCCGAGATTGTTTTGGATAGTCAGGATTTATCAGACTTTTTCTTAAATGTGGAGCGCTTTGTCTCGCTTCAGACGGCGGTGCATACTTCGCTCTCGATTATCCGCGAAACCCAAACGGTAACTCATAAAGAGAAAGTGGCGCTAGAAGGCAAGAAGGATCAGGAGCTCGACGCGCAACAAGCGATCGAGTATAAACGTAAGCAGATCGAGCGCGACGAAGCCGAGAAGCAGAGGCTCTTGACCATTAGCAAGGGCCAGGAGAAAGCTTACGCGGCGGTCTTAGCCGAGCGCCAAAAACGGGCGGCGCAGATTAGGGCGGCCCTCTTTGCGCTCCGCGACACGGCGGCCATTCCCTTCGGCAAGGCCTTGGAATATGCGACGGCGGCTTCCAAAGTGACTGGCGTCCGTCCAGCTTTCGTTCTGGCCATTCTCCAACAAGAATCCAATTTGGGCCAGAATGTGGGCTCTTGCGTCATCACTAATCTCTCGAGCGGCGAGACCAAGAGCCTGAAGTCGGGCAGGGTTTTTGCCAACGGCATCCATCCGATGCGCGACTTGCCTTCCCTCCGGTCACTCCTCTCGGAACTTGGTCGCGATCCGCTCTCCACCAACGTCTCCTGTCCGCAGGCCATCGGCTACGGTGGCGCCATGGGGCCGGCGCAATTCATTCCTTCGACCTGGAATCTGATGAGGTCGGACATTGCCTTGGCCGTCGGTACCTCCGTCCCCGATCCTTGGATTCCCCAGCACGCCTTCATGGCCTCGTCTCTTTACCTCCGCGACTTGGGTGCCGCCGCGGGTACATATTCTGCCGAAATGAACGCCGCCTGTCGCTATTACTCCGGCAAGTCTTGTAGTGCCGGCAACGGCGCGGGCTACGGTAGCAGTGTTATGTCCAAGGCCACCGACATCCAACTTAATATGATCGATCTCTTGCAGAATATTTAATTTTCTGGGCATCCATCCGAAAACTTGACAAACAACCGCGATAGACATACACTCAGTCGTAGTTAAGTTCATTTCCTAAACTCGAGCAGGCTTGTTCTTCAAGCTCGCTCACATTCAAGAAGGGACGTGCTATTGTGAATAGCGAGTTCATCTTAACCCAAGGGGCTGGCCAGAAGCTGGAGTTTGCGGTTCAACGCAACGGCGGCACTACAACCGATATTGATTGGCTCTCGGCAGGGGACAATTTCAAGAAGGTGTCTCTGTTGGCTCGTGGCCAAGCCGGAATCACGATCGTCGAGCACATCATCGATCTAGACGCGCCCCCGCTTATCCCCGTCGCAGATTGGAGTGTCGAGGAGCACCGACCCGGCGGCAAGTGGAAATGGGGCCCGAGTCGGGTGGACCTCTGGTTGTCGCCCGACCAGCAGAATGGCAAAGTGGTTACGGGCCACGAGCTCGCCAAGCAATGGGCCAAGCGATCGGTATTCAATGCCAACCTGCTGGACTACCTGCTAGATCACCCCCAGCTCATCCCCGAATCCTGGAAGCAAGATGAACAGGGTCAAACTCTCCTCATCTACTTCCCCGGGACCAAGTATCGCGACTCCGACGGCAACCTCTACGTTCGTTACCTGTACTGGCGCGGGGGTCACTGGCAGGCGGACGGCCATTGGCTTGACGACGATTGGGACGAGCAGTGCCCGGCGGCTGTTCTCGCGAGTTAGGCTTAAGCTTGGATTCTCTTGATTCCAGACCAAACTTGGAATCATGGATTTGAGCTTGAACTCGTTCACCAGTGGTGGGCGGGTTCTTTTATTGCCAAGAAATACTGTCCATGCTATGTTGGTAGTATGCAGAAAGATCTACATCCAGCCTATTTTGTTGCCGCGGCGGTGAGCTGTGCCTGTGGCAATAAGTTTAACGTCGGTTCCACCAAGGAGAAAATATCGGTGGAAATTTGCAGTGCCTGTCACCCCTTCTTCACCGGCAACGAGAAGATTATGGATACGGCCGGCCGCGTCGAGAAATTCAAACAACGTCGGGCTAAGAGCGATCAGATTAAAACGACCAAAACGGCAGTCAAGAAAGCCAAGAAGCAACCTGAACCAACAGAATAGAAGTGGCTCGGTAATAAGCCCATGTTTGATGTTGCCCCATTTAGAGACAGGCCCCAGACGGCCTATTTAGCCGGCGAGTATGATCGCTTGGCGACTAAAATCGTTGATGCCAAAGCCCTAGCCAGCACCGACGAGAGTATGCGGGAATTGGCAGCCGAAGAAATTAAACAACTGGAGACACTCCAGCAAGAATTAGCGGAGCAGATAACGGCGATTGTCAGCAAGAACAAAAGCGGGAGCGAGGATGCCGGTGTGCCGACCTCGCTCATCTTGGAAGTCCGCGCCGGGGCCGGTGGCGGCGAGTCGGCGCTCTTTGCCGCCCAATTAGCCGAGATGTATCAGCGTTATTGCGAGCGGCAGGGTTGGGGGTGGATCATCGTGGATGAGTCCAAGAGCGATCTCGGTGGTTATAAAGAGGCCTCGTTTGAAATCCACGGCGCGGGGGCGTACGAGGCTCTGCGCTGGGAGACCGGCGTCCACCGTGTCCAACGCGTGCCGGTGACCGAGAAACAAGGCCGAGTCCACACCTCCACGGCTTCGGTGGTGATTATGCCGCTCTACCCGCCCGGCGAGGTGGTTTTGAATCCAGCGGACCTAGAGATCACGACCTCGCGAGCTGGTGGCAAGGGCGGGCAGAATGTCAACAAGGTGGAGACGGCAGTGCGCGTGCTCCATAAGCCGTCGGGTTTGGTGGTGCGGAGCACGGTGGAGCGGAGTCAAGCGCGCAATAAAGATAAGGCGATCGGTATTCTCTACGCCAAATTAAAAGCCCAAGAGGAAGAAGGGCGAGCCAAGAGCGAGGCAAGCGAGCGGCGGAGTCAAATTGGTACTGGCGATCGGTCGGAGAAGATCCGAACCTATAATTTTGCCCAGGATCGGCTGACCGATCATCGAATCAAGGAGTCGTGGCATAATTTGCCCAAGATATTGGGTGGCGAGTTAGACGATATCATCATGGCTCTAAAACAAGTGGCGGCGGGGACTATCCAGTGATTTGCTAAGGGTGGGTTAATTTGCTAAACTGGAACTCCTTATGTCGGTAATAGAAAAAAAGACCAATTCCAGCGATTTAATGAAGCGGCTCTTCGCCGCGGGCGCTCATTATGGCTATACTAGGGCCCGTAATCACCCTTCTACCAAAGGGGCGGTTTATGGGTATAAAAACAATGGCGCGGTTATTGATTTGGAGGTCACGGCTCGCGGTTTAGAGCAGGCGAGCGCTTACTTGACTGGTTTGGCTATGACTGGCAAGAAAATTCTCTTGGTCGGCACGAAGCCAGAGGCTAAACTGGCGGTGGAGCGGGCGGCCGAATTGCTGGGGATGCCCTATGTGACCTCGCGTTGGTTGGGCGGAACTTTTACCAATTTTACCCAGATCAGGTCTCGCATTGATCGGATGATCGACCTCAAGGGCAAGAAGGAGACCGGCGCGCTGGAGGTTTACACTAAGAAGGAGCGCTTGATGATAGACAGAGAGATTGCTCGTCTGGAACGCTATCTCTCTAGTTTGGCCCATCTAGTAGAATTGCCGACGGCGGTGATCGTGGTAGATTCGCGGCATGACGCCATTGTGGTCGCCGAGGCGCGGAAAACTAAGGTGAAGGTGATCAGTCTTTCTAATACCGATTGCGATGTTTCCGGTATTGATTATTCGATTGTGATGAACGAGTCGAGCGGCGCCGCTATCCGCCAAGTGGTCGAGCACTTGGCCGCGGCTTATCGCCAAGGCCTCGTTGCTGCTCAAGCGGCGGTGGCCGCGTCGGCTCCGGCCGTAGCCGTCGGCGCTGTTTAAATTTATGGCCGTTAGCATTAAAGCTATTAAAGATTTAAGAGAGCAGACCGGTGTCTCGGTGGCCCAATGCAAGAGCGCGCTCGAAGAGGCGGGCGGGGATATGGCCAAAGCGTTAGAGCTCTTGCGAGCCAAGGGCGCGGCGATTGCGGAGAAGAAGTCTGGCCGTGGCTTAGGTGCCGGTATTATCGGTGCCTATGTTCACAGTGATGGTTCTTTCGGTGCGCTAGTAGAGCTCGCCTGTGAGACTGATTTCGTGGCTAAGAATAAGGAATTTGTGGCGTTAGCCAATGATTTGGCGATGCAGGTGTCGGCCTTCTCGCCGGTGGACCAGGCGGCGCTTCTCGAGCTACCCTTCATTAAGGATCAAAGTCTGACGGTTGACGCCGCCATCAAGAGTCGGGTGCAGAAATTTGGCGAGCGGATTGAACTCATTCGTTTTGTGCGGATAGCGGTCGGTGTGGCTAGTAATTAAGTATTACTTATGATCTTGATAATTAGTTTGATGGTGTTGGTGGCCAGTTTTATCGCCTTGGCGGTGATCATCTGGCGTCGGGCGGCGGCCATCCGGAGCGGTAGCTTATTTGTGGCTCCGGCGGCTGGCGAAGCCGTGCTGGCCTTGTGGCAGGGGCGGATTGACAATTATTATTACGGTTTCGGACTCTTTTTCAAGACGCTGGCACACTATACTTATTTTTATATCTTGGTTATTATTAAATCAGTCGCGGCCATCTTTCGCTCCTCTCTAACATTAGTCGAGCGGAAATGCGCCAAGTTGATCGATTCCACCCACAGCCGAGGCGTGATCAAGTAATTCTTCGCGCCACCTTAGCTCAGTTGGTAGAGCAACGCTTTTGTAAAGCGAAGGTCCCCAGTTCAAGTCTGGGAGGTGGCTCCAGTTTTGTAGAAAAAGAACGGAAGACCCCCGTGATGGGCGAGGGGAGACTCGAACTCCCAAGTCTTTACAGACATTAGCTCCT
>CAYIMH010000029.1:0-7953 GCA_964364525.1 uncultured Candidatus Saccharibacteria bacterium
GTAGACTTTTAGATACTTCATGAAATTGCCTTTACTGCCGTCGGAGCGCCGGTAATTGTTCGAGGAGGTACCCTTTTTCTGAATGGATAATTTCAAAATTAATATAATGCCGCGATGCAAATCCAGTTTTTCTTTTTCATTTAGACTCTCAACGGTTCTTGTCGGTCGAATGCGCGCGAGGAAACAACTCTCGTCCGCATAAATATTGCCGAGGCCGGCGATCAGCGTTTGGTCGAGCAGTAATTGTTTAATTTTACGGCGTGAATAACGGGCGAGAATGGCGTCGAAGGTTCGACGAGTGAAATCGCGACTTAATGGCTCAACGCCGTGAGTCCCCAGCAATTTAGTGGCGGCCGGCGCGTCGAGCAGTTTCATCCAGCCGAATTTACGCAGATCGTTGAAGAAGAGCCGGCTTTTGTCATTGAAACTGAAAATAACGCGCGTGTATTTGTTGGGGAGATTGTCGGCTCCGCCCGGTTGGGGATGACCACCGACGATTATTTTTGCCCCACCCCTAACTCCTCCCCGAAGGAGAGGGGGAGGCACATAAATCAATTGCCCCGCCATCTTCAAATGAATTAATAATCGTTCGCCATTTCCTAATTTGATCATCAGAATTTTGGCTCGTCTGGTGACGTCGGTGATCGTTTCGCCATCGACTTTTCGTAATAATTCGGCGGGCGTCAGAGGCAAAATAGTTTTCGACCAATAAACTTCCAGGTCATTAATAATCTGGCCAACCAAAACGCGTTTTAATTCACGCTTAATTGTTTCCACTTCCGGTAATTCAGGCATGAGTTTTCAGCTTCTCTAATTCCTCATGCGCCACCGTAGCGTCGTCCCAGGGGATTTTATTCCCGTGTGGACCCATAATATATGGATCGGTGCCCTTGCCGGTGATGAGGACGACGTCACCGGCGCGGACTTGCCGCAGGGCCTCGCGGATGGCCAGACGCCGGTCCATGATAATTTTATATTCTTTATTCTTAATTCCCGCCGCGATCTCTCGGACGATCTGTTCCGGATTTTCATCGTAAGGATCCTCGTTAGTCAGGATAATAAAATCGCAATGCTCGGCCGCAATCTGGCCCATTAGTGGCCGCTTCCACTTATCGCGTCCGCCGCCAGTTCCGCCCAAGACAGCGATTTTACGCTCACGGGGGAAGGTCTCGTAGACCTGGCGGAGCGAGTCGGGTGTGTGGGCGTAATCGATGATGACCTGGAAATCTTGCCAGCCCACTGGCTCCATCCGCCCCCGGACGCCGCCGAATTTCTCCACCGCCTCTTTAATAATTTCCAGACTGACGCCTTGGAAACGGGCCAAGTTCATCGCCGCGAGGAGATTGTATAAATTAAATTGCCCGGGCAATTTGGTTAACATCCTCGCGCCTTCGAAAGTGAATTCCGTTCCGCGCCCGGTGATGGCGATCGGCTCTAATTGTTCTAAGCGATAACTTATTTTCTCTGGTCCTTCGAGGGCCAGGAAACGGGGGGTCTCCTGATCATCAGCATTTACTATCATCACTCGAGCGGGTTTCGGTGACTCGACGAGCGCTTGAGCGATATCCAATTTGGCCTGGGCGTAGGCCCCGTAAGAGCCATGTGACTCAATGTGCTCCGGCGCGAGATTGGTGAAGATGAAGGCGTCCAAGTCAATAAATTTGTGGCGGAATTGCCGCGCGCCCTCACTGGTCATCTCGATTACCGCGTACTCGCAACCAGCCTTAACCGCTCGCCGCAAGAAGCGCTGGAGGAAGCCGCGACCGGGCATTGTCATCTTAAATAAATTATTTTCACTGCGATCGCCAATTTTAAAACGCACGGTGGAAGAAAGGGCCACGCGGTAACCAGCCTCTTCTAAAATCGCGCCAATAAGTTCGACAGTGGTCGATTTGCCCTTGGTCCCGCTCACGGCCACCACGCGGATCTCCCGCGAGGGGAAGCGGTAAAAGAGGGCGCTAAACAGGGCGAGAAGATAATATCTCATCTAAAACTTGGACAATGGTATGGCCAATATAATCAAGATGTTTGCTCTCCAAAAATACTGGTAGGCGCATATCGCAGGTGCGCATCAAGATCTCTCTGGTCATCGGCAATTGGGGGGTCTGATTCAGAAACTTCCAATTCCAGAATACTCTGGCATTGTCTTGATGAACACCCAAGACGTTGATACTTAAGCCTCGCGGTCGGACTTTCTCCATGAAGCTCTTAGCTTGATCTCTATTTACGCCCTTCAGACCAAATTGGATGGAGTCAGGTGAAATATACTCTTTGGGATCCCGCCTGGGGATGTGGATATGTGGGGAGGTAGACAAAATTTTGAGCAAGTAGCTATAATTGCGCTGATAGATTTTAACTTTTTGCTTGATTAATTTAATTTGTGGTCTGACGATGGCGGCGGAGGCGTTGCTCATCCGCATATTGTAGATGGGTAATTTGTTCTGATATTGTTCAAAAAATTTACTTTGGACAAAATGATGCGACCAAACCCGATCGAAGGCGCCAGAGTAAAATATCGCTTTGACAATTAGTTCCTCATCATTAGTAACCAACATTCCTCCCTCACCGGCGTTGATGATTTTGAAAGACTGGAAACTATAACAGCCGGTTTTGCCAAAGGTGCCGACATGTTTGCCTCCCCACAGCACCCCCAGACTATGAGCGGCATCTTCGATGATCGTGATGCCGCGCTGCCCACAAACCTTCATGATTTCATCGATATTAGAGGTGTGGCCCCTCATGTGCGAAAGAACAAAAAATTTTGCGCCGGCCGTTTCAGCTTTCTTTTTTAGATCTTCGATATCGACACAATAATCTTCATTACACTCAAGTAGAACGGGCACGCCGCCAGCGTGAACAATCGAGCTGGGCACGGCCGTGAAGGTGAAGCCCGGCATCAGGACTTTATCTCCCGGCTTGATCCCGGCACCAAGCAAGGACAAGAAAATAGCGCTACTGCAAGAATTAATCGCTAGAGCATACTTAGTCCCGACATATTTGGCAAAATCTCTTTCCAATAATGAGGCTTCGGAATCGCCGGGCGTGGTGCCCATATAGCGGAAGAGGTTAGCGGAGCTCAAGATCCTCTTTAAGGTCGCCAAAGCCACGCCTGGCACTGGATCTAGCCGCTCGAAATCGGACAGCTTTAATATCTTCTTAGCCTTTTTCATTTCTTAATTTATTATACTCTTCTGCCGCCACTTCCTTATCGCTCCAGGGTTCTTTGTAATCGCCGTGGGTGATGTATGGGTCAGTGCCGCGACCAGTAATTAGAACAGCTACATTGTTGCCGAAAGTTGCCAGACTTTTCTGGGCCAGTTCCAGCGCTCTATGGATGGCCACGCGCCTGTCCAAAATTTTATCTAATTTGCCGGTATCTTTTATACCAGTGGCCAACTGATCAATTATTTGCATTGGATCTTCATCATACGGATCCTCGTTGGTTAGGACAACTCGCTCGCAATGTTCCTCGGCGATCTGTGCCATCAGCGGCCTCTTCCATTGATCGCGACCACCGCCAGTACAGCCTAAAACGCCAATCAGTTTCTTGTCCGAGAAAGCACTATAAACAGCCTTGAGTGAGTCTGGCGTGGTGGCGTAATCTACCACAATCTTGTAAGGTTGTCCGGCCTCAACATAATCAAGGCGTCCCGGGATTAATTTGACACTTTCTATGCCCTGCTTAATTTTTTCCGGCGCAATACCCAGAGTCTCCCCGAAGCTGGCCACCCCGATTATGTTTAACTTATTGAAGTCACCGATCAGTCCTGTTTTGTAATTGAACTTTGCCCAGTCAGACAAATGGAAGCCAACTTTCTTTTCCGCGTCGAAGGATAGAAACTTGTGGCCATACACGTCATCAAGATTGCTTACCGCAATGCGCGGCCGCTTGGATGATTGCCCCAACGCTTGGGCCAGCACAAGCTTGGCTTTCAGGTAATTCTCGAACGAACCGTGTGACTCGATGTGCTCCGGCGCGATGTTGGTGAAAATTAGAGCGTCGAAATTTATGAATTTATGACGATACTGGACCACGGCTTGACTGGTCATCTCTATCACCACCCAGTCACATTTCTTATTTACGGCTTGCCGGAGCAATCTTTGGACGAAAAATCTGCCGGGCGTCGGCATTTTGTAGAGATTGTCTTTTGTCTCATTGCCCACCCGGATGAAGATCGTTGAAGATGAAGCAATTTTGCACCCAGCCGTTTCCAGCACGGCGCTCGCAAGTTCGACTGTCGAAGTCTTACCCTTTGTGCCCGTTACAGCAACCACATGTATCTGACGCGACGGGAAACGATATATGAGTGCCGCGAGAAAGGCGAGTGTGTAATGATAAATCGGTCGCGCAAAATTAAACAAACTAGAGGGAACAAGGCGTTTTAATTTGTTAAGCATTTTATCTATCATGGCGAAATTATAAGACTTCTCCCAGGCCGGTGATCAGCCTGTCAATGTCTTTTTCATTATTGTAAATATGTATTGAGATACGAAGGCCATTTTTCCGTTCCGACACAATTATTCCTCGCTTGGCCAATCTTTGAGATATCTCTTTGGCGTTGGGAATCTTGACAACCGTTATGCCAGATCGGTTTCCTCTCTCCAGAGGAGAAATTATTTCTAATTTGAGTTTTTTCAATTTGTCTACAAGGATGTCGTTTAAATAGAAAATTCTTTCTTGGATATTTTCTTGTCCTATTTGATTAAGCAGGTCCAAGGCCCCGCCAAGCGCAAAGATGCCTGAGAAGTGCGGACAACCAACCTCAAGCGCCGAGGCCGAATTCTTTAAATGATAGTTATTATTATCCATCGCGTCTGGGTCTTCTACACTTTGCCAACCCACCACGGGGGGTTCGATCTGGTCTAGCCACTTTCTATTTATAAATAAGCCCCCGATTCCATAACCAGCCATTGGCCACTTCAGACTGGCAAATACTAGAAAATCAATATTGGCCTCCCGAACATCAATGGGCATGGCTCCAATTGCTTGTGTGGCATTGACGACATAAATCAAGCCTCGCGATTTGCAAAAATTACCCAGCTCAACAAGGTTTTGTCTAAAACCCGTACTGTACTGCACGTAGCTTGTTACTATAATCTTTGTCTGTCCGTCTACGGATCGAGCGATCGTCTCGATTGAATAGCCGTAATTTTCTGGCTCAACAAATGTGACGTTACACTTTCGGTGTAACCAGGGCGGGGTTGATGATGGAAACTCATCTTTCATCGTAACGATATCACCCCTACCGCGCAACATATCTGCGATTAAATTCATGCCGTGAGATGTGCTCAATGTAAAAGTAAGTTCACTATTGTCGGCGTTAATAAAATGCGCCAGCTTCTCTCTGGTGTCTGCCACCCTTTTCATCCATTCATCCCAATATAAATCACCCCGCTCAAGAATTTCGTCATAAAATCTTTTGCCCTCATTCGCCGCGATGGTGGAAATAGGCGATCCTCCCGCCGCGTTAAGGTACGCAAACTTACCGGTTGCCGGAAATAATCTCCTAATCTCATCCCATTTAATTTTAGCAGCCATAATTTAAGCCAGATTATACAGCTTCATGTTTATTTGGCTAGCATTTTAAGCGCCGACTTTACTTTCTCGCCGGTATCCAGACTGGCTGGCAAACCATGGAGAGCCTCGCGGGCCTCTCGTAAATTATAACCGAGCGCCTGCAAGGCTTCGATCGCTTCGGTTTCGTCAGAGAGATCTTGCCCGGGCGCTGGCGCGTCGTCACTCATCCCGCCGAGTTTATCTTTCAATTCCAACACAATCTTCTCGGCGCTTTTCTTGCCTAGGCCGGAGACTTTAGTAAGGTAGGCGGCATCGCCGGCCACGATCGCTTTCTGTAATACCGCCGGCGGGGCGATGGAGAGAATGCTGATCGCGCTCTTGGGGCCGATGCCGGAGACCGAGATCAATAATTCAAACCAATCATGCTCAATTTTAGTGATGAAGCCATAGAGATCTAGCGCGTTCTCGCGCACGGCTAGGTGAGTCCACAGCTTGATTGCGGTTTTATCATCGTGAGGCAGGGCGCGTAAACTCTCCGCCGACAGGAAAACTCGATAGCCGATATTGTTAGCAGTAACGACGACAAATCGCCCGCCACGATGGGCGATAGTGCCGGTAATTTGAGCGATCATGGCCCCCAGTTTAGACCCTCTTGCCTTTTTACGCCAGTGTGCTAATCTGTCCTCACCTATGGCCATTACTTCTTCTGCCAAGAAAGCCATCCGCGTCGCCGCTCGCAAGCGGGTCTTTAATTTGCGTCGTCAGAAGGCCATGCGCGAGACTATCAAAGAAGTCACTAAACTCATTTCGGCCAAACAAACTAAAGAGGCGTTAGCTAAACTACCAGTCGCTTATCAAGCGATCGATAAGGCCAAGAAGCGCGGTGTCATTAAGCCAAATAACGCCGCCCGCCAGAAGTCCCACTTGGCGCTTCTCGTCAATCGAGCCGCCTAGATCTGTAACAAACTAAACCTAACCTGTCAAGTGCGCGGGGGGAGACTTGAACTCCCACGCCCTAATGGGCACCAGCACCTCAAGCTGGCCTGGCTACCAGTTACAGCACCCGCGCGTTATTATTTTTTGCTAACAAAGACAGTTTACTAGTTTTTTTCGGCCGTGACCACTTCGGCCTTGATTTCGGTTGCCGCCGGTACTTCTTCGGCAATCACGCTGGCCTTCTTGGGGGTTTGGAGATTGCGCATCGCGCGGCGGACCTCCTTAGCCATCTTCTCGCGAATATGGTAGAGCTTGGCGCGCCGGACTTTGGCGCGCCGGAGGATCTCAATTCTGTCGATATTGGGTGAGTAGAGAGGGAAGATTTTTTCTACTCCCACACCACTGGCGATCTTGCGGACGGTGAAAGTGGCCCCGGCGTCGGCGCCGTGTTTCCGGGCGATTACTAGACCCTCGAAAGCCTGCAGGCGGATCTTGCCCTTCTCTTTAATCTTTTGCCACACCTTAATAGTATTGCCGGCACTTAGGTCAAGCTTGGCTCGCTTGTCTAATTCTAACGGTGAAATTTGGATAGCCGTTTTTGCCATAATAATTTTCAGGGTTCCAATCTAGCATTTCGCCTCCAGATAATCAAGGGCGGCTTGGAAGTCAGCTGGTAGGGGGGCTTGGAACTCTTGGACTTCGAGAGCACCGGGGAGAATCAGTTGGAGAGAATAAGCATGAAGCGCTTGGCGATCTAGGCTGGGCAGATGGGCTCGTCCCGGCGCATAGAGCTGATCATTAACGAGTGGATGGCCGACGGCTTGGAAGTGGGCTCGCAATTGATGAGTGCGACCGGTGAGGGGTGCGGCCTCGAGGTAAGTGTAACCCTTAAAATATTTTAAAACTTGATAGGCCGTGCTGGCCTCCCGGAGCTGACCCATGGCATCGCGGCCAGCAACGCGCAATCGGGCATCGTGGCGACTTCGGCCGATTGGATAATTGATCGTACTGTTGTCGTTTTTCACTTTGCCGTAAACCAGCGCATGGTAATGCTTAATCAGGTCGTGGGCTTGGAATTTTCTTTTTAAATACAGAAAGGCCGGTTGGGTTTTGGCGACGATCATCACCCCGCTCGTGTCCTTATCTAGGCGGTGGACTAGCCCCGGACGGGGGCTCGCGATACTATCCTTGCCTGTTATCGGCTCGCCGACATTGGTGATGGTCGGGTAATGCCGGACGAGCCAATCAACCAATGTCGGCGCGACGGGCGTGGTGGAGTGAGTGGCCGCGTGAACGCTCAAACCGGCCGGCTTATTGATGACCAGCACCCCATTATTCTCCCAGATAATTTTCGGCTCTAAGGCGTGCATTGAAAAAAGACGTAAATTGTTTTATTGTTTGATCATAGCTCGCGGCTAAAAATTAAGCCAGAGGACGATTAGCTCAGTTGGTAGAGCAACCCCTTTACGCGGGGAAGGTCGCAGGTTCGAGTCCTGCAT
>CAYIMH010000030.1:0-7787 GCA_964364525.1 uncultured Candidatus Saccharibacteria bacterium
CGGTTGAGCCGGCGGCGACCACCACCGCTACCAATTAGCCGCCAAGCAACGCCTCGACGACCCAGGGCGCGGTGGCGAACGAGGGGGGCGAGGTGGTAATTGGTAAGTCGGTGGAGGGGCGGAATATCATCGCTTACAATTACAATTATTCAGGAGATAAGGATGCCCAGGTACTCTTTGTCGGTGGCATCCACGGCGGTTATGAGTGGAATACAGTATTGGTCGCTTATCAGTTGATGGATTATCTGAAGGCCAATCCCGCAGTGATCCCCAGTAACGTCAAAGTAACGGTAATCCCAGCTCTGAATCCCGATGGTTTGAATAAGGTGGTGGGCAAGGAGGGGCGCTTCACCGCCGCCGATTTGCCTAGGGCCGAAGCGCGAGTGGCCGGCCGCTTCAATGCCAACGAAGTGGATCTTAACCGCAACTTCGATTGTGATTGGCAGGCGACTGGCAAGTGGCAAAACAAGACGGTGAGTGGTGGCCATGTCCCCTTCTCGGAACCGGAGAGTCGGGCTTTTAGGGATTATGTCGAGACACATAATTTGAGTGCGGTGGTCGCCTGGTATAGCGCCGCTGGCGGGGTCTTCGCTTCCAATTGCCACAACGGAATTTTGCCCGAAACGAGCAATCTTACCACTCTCTACGCCAGAGCCTCCGGCTATAGTGCGTACGAGAGCTTCGATTTCTACGCTGTCACCGGCGATATGGTTAATTGGTTGGCTAAGGAAGGCATCCCGGCGATCAGCGTTTTATTGACCAATCATGAGGACACCGAATGGACTAAGAATCGGGCCGGCATCGAGGCTCTACTCAAATATTACGCCAAATAAATGCGGCTTCTTTTTATCGCCATTATTGTCGGATTGATTTTATTGTTTGGTCTTTTATGGTGGTATCGTCCGATACCAGTGCCGGTGGCTCCACCGCCGATAGAAATCACGCCCCGCCCTAATCCGGAATCTCAAGTGATCGGCCGGTCGGTGGAGGGACGCGCCATTGAAGCTTACACTTATCGATCTGCCAATCAAGTCGCCACCCCGAGCGACCCACAGAAACACCTAGTCTTCGTTGGCGGTATCCACGGCGGTTACGAGTGGAATAGCGTGCTCTTGGCCCAGACCTTCATGGATTATCTGGAAGCGCATCTGGAACTTATTCCGGATAATTTACTGATCACTATTATTCCCGCGGCCAATCCCGATGGCGTGTACAGAGTGGTGGGTAAAGAGGGGCGCTTCACCGCCGCCGACGTCTCGACCACTGGGCCCCTAGGGCTCGGTCGCTTTAATGCCAACGAGGTCGATCTCAACCGTAATTTTGATTGCCGGTGGCGGGCGGAGAGCACTTGGCGGGAGCAGACGGTGAGCGCGGGGACGGCGCCATTCTCGGAACCAGAGAGTCGAGCCATCCGCGACTTTGTGCTTGCCCATCGGCCGACGGCGATGATCTTCTGGCATAGTCAAGCCAACGCTGTTTACGCTTCGGCTTGTGAGGATGGCATCCTGCCGGAGACCCGAGCGGTAATGAAAGCGTACTCACAGGCGACGGGATATCCGGCCATTGATTCCTTTGATAGCTATAGCGTGACCGGCGGGGCGGAAGACTGGCTGGCTTCCATCGGCGTTCCAGCGATTACCGTCGAGCTCAAGACCCACGAGACGGTGGAGTGGGAGAAAAATCTCTTGGGCATCAAGGCCCTGTTGGAGTATTATAAGTGAGCGCTTAATTTATTATTAGGACATTAAAAATATTCATGAAGAAAAAATCTTCCCAGGTCCAATTAATCATAATCGTGATTATCGGTTTTATGTTAATGGCTGGCGGTCTATGGGGGCTCGCCTTCACTTACCGCAACGTGGCGCGAGAGAAGATTATTACTCCCGCTGACGCCGCCATCCCGGGGGTGCCGGTGCGCGGGCCGTGGACGCTCAAGGCGCAGGCCGACATCATTAGGACTCACGCGCTCCGTTCTACTGGCGGATTAACCTTTGCCGAGATGCCGCGGCAGATTCCCCAGGTCAACGCCAATGGGACGCCGGTCTTGGGCGCCGACGGTCAGCCGGTGCTGGTGGCCAACGAGGCCCGCGACTTGTGGATTACGGCCACCACTCTCATTACCGCTCTTAATCTGGGGATCATGGCCTACGCTTTTTTCAGCCTCGCTTTTGTTCTTGGTTTGGTCATGCTTTCTATCAGCTTGATTCTTAGAAAGATTATAAATAATTAAGAAGAATAACTATGATATAATTTGGCTTGGGCGATTATTAATTAATTCTCTAAACTTATGGGAAAAGGCGATAATCGTGAACGCAAAGAGAAAAAGAAGCCGAAGAAAAATAAGTAGTGCGGGAGTATCTGAAAACCAAGTACACCAAGTATGAGCGACAGATCGGCGCTCTGGGCTTGATAACTGGCTTTATCTTCGACTGGCTGACGCTCCGGCGAGTGGATTTGTGGCGCGAGAATCTCTGGCTAATCACGCTCCTTTTTATTGCGGCGCTGGGCATCCTCACGCTTAATTATTACTACCGGCGTCAGCCGACGGCGCGGGCCGGTTATCAGCCCCATAGCTTCCACTTCTGGCTGATCTTCATCATCCAATTTTCCTTTGGCGGTCTCTTGAGTTCCTTCTTGGTGCTCTATTTTAGAAGTGCCGTCTTGGCGGTGGCTTGGCCCTTCCTCTCGCTTCTGCTGGCCGTGTTCGTTGGCAACGAGATTTTCAAAGAGCGTTACGCCCAGATGTCTTATCAGATCGGCGTCCTCTTTTTGGCCGTCTTCGCTTTCGCGATCTTTGCCGTGCCGGTGCTGACACATCGTTTGGGTTATCCCATTTTTCTTTTGAGCGGCTTAATTAGTCTAGCGTTCATGGCGGGCTTCGGTTTTCTGCTTCGACTGGTTGATCCCGCTTACTATCTGGTCAATCGCCGTTTGCTGACGGCTATTGTGCTGGGGATCTTCGTTCTGATCAACGGGCTTTACTTCACCAATCTCATTCCTCCCATTCCACTCTCGCTCAAAGCCGTCGGGATTTATCATCAGGTGATCAGGCGGCCCGGTGGTAATTATGATGCTCTGGCCGAAACCGGTCATTGGTCCGATCTGCTTCGCTGGTATCAGCCCGTTAGTTGGCGGGCGGGCCAGCCGCTCTATGCCTATAGCGCTGTCTTCTCACCAACCAAATTAAACATCGCCGTTGTCCATAAGTGGGAGCGCTATCTAGAGGCGACGGGGGAGTGGGTGGCGGCCGGGCGCGTGATCCTGCCGATTATCGGCGGCCGCGACGGCGGTTACCGGACTTATTCTTACCGCTCTGGCTTAGCCGTCGGCCGCTGGCGAGTCAATGTGGAAACAGAGCGGGGTCAATTAATCGGTCGAATTAAATTTAAGGTAACGACCGGCCAACCACAGACCGAGTGGCAAGTTTTGGATTAAGCCGCTTCCCGCGTTAAAATACAACCATGACCTTTCAAAATTATTCCCGCCGTTATTTGGCCGAATTTGTCTACGGCGCCATTGACGGCACGGTGACGACTTTTGCTATCATTTCGGCCGTCTCCGGCGCCACGCTCTCGGTGGCGGTGGTCTTGGTGCTTGGTTTTGCCAATGTCCTCGCCGACGGCTTCTCGATGGCGGCTTCTAATTATCTCTCCGCCAAATCCGAGCTCGCGGTTGGCGATCAATCAAATGTCCGCCGTAAATTACCGTTCAAAACCGCCGCGGTCACTTTCTTCTCCTTTGTACTGGTGGGCTCTCTGCCGGTCTGGCCCTTTGCCATCTTTTACGCCAGTGAGACCATTAACCCTCTAACTGTTTCCACTATCGCTACCGGTTTGGTCTTTTTGTTAATTGGTTATGCCCGCGGGCGAATATCTGGCAAATCAGGCTTGGTCGCCGCGTTGGAGACTTTTCTTATCGGGGCCCTCGCCGCCATCATCGCTTACTTCACGGGCGCTTGGTTACAAAGGTTATTAGTCTGAACCAGCGATTATGACCTCAGCGGCGTGGTACACGCTCACTAGTACCGAAACTTTAGAAAAATTAACAACCGATGAACGCGGGCTACAAGAAGCGGAAGCGGCGGCGCGTCTCAAGCAATGGGGGCCGAATATTTTGCTGGACATTAAGCCGCCCGGTTTGGCTCGTCTCTTCGCTCGCCAATTTCAGAGCTCACTCATCTACTTATTGCTCGGCTCCGGCGTCGTAATGGTCATTATCGGTGAAGCGGTTGATGCCGTGATTGTGAGCGTCGTCTTACTTTTTAATGCCATGATCGGCACGGTGCAAGAGGGTCGAGCCCAGAACACGCTCTCGGCCCTCCGGCATTTTACTCGCACTCGGGCCGTGGTTAGACGGGCGGGGGGCGAGCGTGATATCGCCGATAGCCAAGTGGTGATTGGTGATATTATTTTGCTTCAGGCGGGGGAGAAAGTGCCGGCCGATGCGCGGGTCATTTCCTCTAATCGCTTGGCGGTCAGCGAGGCGGCCCTAACTGGTGAGTCGGAAGCGGTGATCAAGCAGATTGAACCCATCAAGCGTCGCGGGCTCTCACCGAGCGATCAGCGCAATATGATCTTCAAAGGCACCTACGTGCTCTCTGGTAATGGGGTAGCGGTGGTGGTGGCGACCGGTGTCGAGACGGCTATTGGGCGCATCTCCGAGACCTTGCGAGTCACCGAGACGCCAATGCCACTCCAGCAGAGCATCAAGGGTCTCTCGCGGATCATCTTGGTGGCCGTCGTAGTGATCGATGCCCTGCTGTTCTTTTTTGGTCTGGGGACCGGACGAGGCGTCGCCGAGATGATCGCCGTGGTGGCCACCCTCTCGGTCTCGATCATACCGGAAGGACTGATCGTTGTCCTTACCATTGTCTTGGCTTCGGGCGTGTGGCGGATGAGCAAGCAAAACGCCTTGGTCCGTCGACTTCAAGCGGTCGAAGCCTTGGGGCAGGCCCAAGTGATCGCCGTGGATAAGACCGGTACTATTACCAGAAACGAGATGATGGTGGAGACACTTTCGGTGGATGGGCATGACTTCCGTGTCAGCGGCAACGGCTACGAGGCGAGCGGAGAAATTAGTTTAGCCGATCAAGTGGTAGAGCCCCTGAATCATCCCGAAGTTATTATGAGTGCCAAGGCGGCGGCGTTGGTGGCCACCGCCAAGCTCTGGCAAGACAAAGAAAAAGGGGTCTGGCAACTTATCGGTGATCCGACGGAGGCGGCGCTCGCGGTCTTCGCCAAGAAGGTGGGGTTTATCCGTGATGAGTTGGAGCAAGAGACGCCGCGCCTGCTCGAGGTTCCCTTTGACCACCGGCGTCAATTTAGCGCCGTGTGGTATCGCGAGGGTCGACAGACTAGAGTGATTATGACTGGCGCGCCGGAGGCGATTCTCAACTTAGTCAAGCGGGTGTGGAGCGGCGGCCGAAGCCAAGCCCTAAGTCGGACCAAACGCGCCGAATTAGAAGAGAAGATCGAGGCGCTCTCGCGGCGCGGTCTACGCGTCTTGGCCTTCGCTTTGGGGACGGCGGCGGAACCAACCCTGGAACCGGAGAAACTCACCGCGCTTTGCTTTGGCGGCTTTTTCGGCATTAGCGACGCCATTAGGCCGGAGGTCGCGGGAGCGCTAGAGCGGGCAAGGGGAGCGGGAATTAAGGTCGTGATGATCACTGGCGATCATCGGGCCACGGCCAAGGCGGTGGCCGAGGTGGTGGGAATTTATAAACACGGTGACAAAATTCTCACTGGCGCGGAAATTAATAATATGTCTGACCGGGAATTGGCTGATAACTTGAGTTCGGTCACCGTCTTTGCTCGCGTTACGCCCGAGCATAAGCTCCGCATTATTCAGGCCTATAAATATAATAAAATTATCGTGGCTATGACCGGTGACGGTGTCAATGACGCGCCCTCGCTGGTCGCCGCCGATCTCGGTGTGGCGATGGGCAAAATCGGTACCGAGGTGGCTAAGGAGGCCGCCGACATCGTTCTGCTCGATGATAATTTTGGCAGTATCGTGGCGGCCGTGGAAGAGGGGCGGGGGATTTACCAGACCATCCGTAAGGTGATCCTCTATCTCTTCTCGACTAATATCGGCGAGGTGATCTGCATCGGCGGCGCCATCCTTCTGGGCTGGCCCTTACCCATCTTGCCCGGGCAAATCATCTGGCTCAATCTGATCACCGACGGCTTCCTTGACGTGGCGCTGGCCACGGATCCGCGCGATCCTCATTTGCTCGAGCAAGGTCGGTTCAAACAGCGGAAATATATTGTGGATTGGGCGATGGCGCGACGGATGACCTTGATGGCGGGGGTGATGGGACTGGGCGCGCTGGTGCTCTTCTCCACCTATCTCGACTTTAATCCCGCCAAAGCGACGACGATTACCTTGACCGTCCTCGCTGTCTATCAATGGTTCAATGTCTGGAATTGTCGCTCCGACAAGCAATCAATTTTCCGCTCGCGTTTAGGTAATAATTGGTACTTGATCGGGGCCACAGCCTTGGTGATAGTTCTCCAACTCTTGGCAATTTACCAGCCGCTGATGCAAGGTCTCCTCCGGACCACGGCTCTCAATCTTGTTGACTGGATTTTGATAATCAGCGTGGCCGTCTCGATTATTCTGGTAGAAGAGGGGCGCAAGTGGCTGGCCCGCCTAGCCGAGTCGAGGCTGGCTCGGCGGATGGTGCCAAATGTGCTATTCTAGGCTATGTTAATTGACGATATTACGATCAAGATCAAGGGCGGTCGCGGCGGCCAAGGGGCGGTCGCTTTCGATAAGAATAAGTTTGGTCAGGGGCCGACTGGTGCCGCGGGTGGCAATGGCGGTTCCGTTTACCTTGAGGGGGTAGCCGATATCGGCGCGCTCCGACGCTTCCATCAGGTTAAAGATTGGTCAGCCCAAGATGGGCGGGCGGGGCGGGGGCAATTCCGCGATGGTCATCGTGGCGAGGACGTTGTTCTCCAAGTGCCGGTCGGTACGGTGGCCCATAATTTGACCACCGGCTTCGATCATGAAGTTTTAAAAATCGGCGAGAAATGGCTGGTGGCCAAGGGCGGTTTGGGCGGCAAGGGCAATTTCCATTTCCGTTCCTCGATTAATACTACGCCCGAGGAGTCCCAACCGGGTCTGCCGGGCGATAAATTCAATCTGCGTCTCGAGCTCAAGCTGATCGCCGATGTCGGCTTCATCGGCCTGCCCAATATCGGCAAATCCACCCTCATCAATGCTCTCACTAACGCCAATAGTAAAGTGGCTAATTATCAATTCACCACGCTCGATCCGCATTTGGGCGCTTATTACGACCTTATTTTGGCCGATATTCCCGGCCTCATCGAGGGCGCCTCTGGCGGCCGCGGGCTCGGCATCAAATTTCTTCGCCACATCGAGCGGACAAGCACCATCTTCCACTTCGTTGATGCCGCCGCTACCGATCCCGTGAACGATTACCAAGTTATCCGCGCCGAGCTTAGGCAATACAACGAGGCCCTGCTCGCCAAGCCCGAATATCTTCTTCTCTCCCGCGCCGATCTCGTTTCGGAAAAAGAATTAAAAGCCAAAATCAGCCTCCTCAAAAAATTAAACAAAAATGTTCTCCCCATTTCGGCCATTGACGATGTCAGTCTCGCCAAACTCAAAAAACTACTAAATAAGTTGACGAAAGAAAAAGAAGTTTAGATACTGATTCTAAAATAGATTCTAAAATATACCATCTTCTAGCGATCGCTAGATCTTGGTATAATAGCGTAGCGATTTCCTCGCGGCTCTGCCGCGATGACCGCTAAGGAAGG
>CAYIMH010000031.1:0-7037 GCA_964364525.1 uncultured Candidatus Saccharibacteria bacterium
AAGAACGCACAGTTATACAACATTTTGCCTGAAATTGGTTTTGGCTTTGCAGAACTGGGATCGGTGACTGGTGAACCATGCGCGGGGAATAGCGGCCAGCGTTTGTGGCGCTTGCCGCGCTCGCGCTCGCTCGTTGTCTATTATGGTTTGAAAAACATTGGTTGCGAAAAAATATCGGCCAAATTAACCAGTCTTAAATTTAAATTCCCCCTTGGTATTAGTATTGCCAAAACCAATTGCGCGGCGACGGTCGAGACGGAAGCGGGGATCGCAGATTACGTGAAGGCGTTTAAAAAATTTAATGAAGCGAGGGTGGGGGATTATTACACGATCAATATCTCTTGCCCCAACGCTTTCGGCGGGCAACCCTTCACCGATCGCGAACGCTTGGAGAAATTGATGACGGCGATTGATGCGGCGTCAACCACTAAACCAGTTTTTCTCAAACTCTCGCCGGACTTGTCGCCTCTCGAAGTGGACGACATCATAGTGGCGGCGCGGCATCATCGGGTGGACGGTTTTATTTGTTCTAACTTATCTAAAAAATTAGACAATAAAAATATTTTGGATAAAAACATTCCCAACCGCGGCGGCTTATCAGGCAAGATCGTCGAATCAATGGCAGAAGATTTAATTAAATACGTTTATCGCGCGACTCGTGGCCAGTATGTCATCATCGCTTGCGGCGGCGTGTTCACGGCCGCTGACGCTTATCGCAAAATTCGCTTGGGCGCCTCGCTGGTGCAATTAATTACCGGCCTGATTTATGAGGGGCCGCAGGTGATTAGCGAAATCAACCGCGGTTTAGTTCTTCTTCTAAGGCGCGACGATTTTAAGAATATTGCTGACGCGGTGGGAGCAGATAATAAGTTGGAATAGGGCGGTTTCACACCGTTGCATCTTTTTTGTTTCAGTGGTAGAAATAGGGGTGGCAGTTTCGGCTCGTGTGAGTCCAAACTAAGCCGGGTCTTTTTTAGAAGGGAGTCAAATTATGGGTAAACAGCCAAGTCTGGTCCCAGTCCACGTTTACGTTTTGGCCGACCGGCCCTATAGCATCGCCGGTCACGAGGAGCTTCAGGGAGTGATCAACGCCTCTCTCCGATGCCTTGGTCAGGTGGCCGAGAGGATTGAAGTTGATGTTGTGCAATTGCCGTCGGGGCAAGCATTTTGTACCCTCGATCAATTGCAAGAATTTCTCGCCAAACATATTGGAGCCGGCCAGGCGGTGGTCTTCGATGGCATGCGGACTATCTGGCAACATCTGGCAACTCTGGCGATGCAGGCTCTGCCTTTCCTGATCATTGAGCGTCGCTTGGAGGGTGGTGAGGTCCACGAAGCCACGGTTGTTTACAATGAAGATGGCCAGGTGCTGTGGCATCGGCCACCAGCCACCTCTCCGCGGATGGCTGCCAATGCCGCATCCGTTGGTTGTTGATCGCTCCCCGGCTTCGGTGTCTTAGAAATTACCCGGGCCCACTCACTTGAGCGGGCCTTTTTGTTCTCGCTTATTTATCGGTAAACTCTCCGAATCAGCGGATTCAGGCGCGTAATAATTTCGTAATTGGTGGTGTCGGTGAGGGCGGCCAAATTTTCGGCGCTGATGGTTTCATTTTTATCGGTCCCGAGCAGAGTGACGACGGCACCGATTTTTTCTTTGGCGCTCGATCCGAGATCAATAGTGATCATATCCATCGAGACTCGTCCGAGAACTCGACAGCGCTGTCCATTCACCAAGACGCGTGCGACCGAGGAAAGCGTGCGCGAGTAACCGTGCCAATAGCCTAGGGGGCACACCGCGATGGTGGTGTCGCGGTCCAAGGTCTCCGTGAGATCGTAACCAATTTTGTCGCCCCGCTTTAATTTTTTAGTTTCACTAATAATAGTTTTCCAGGTTAGGGCGGGCGCCAATTTAATTCTGTCACCAAGCGCGGCTTCTGTTTCGGCCGAGGGCCAGAGGCCATAGAGCGAGATGCCGACACGCGCTAAATCGTAATGGGTGGTGGGGAAGAGGAGCGTCCCAGAGCTGGCGGCGGCGTGCTTAATCATTTTTTTTGCTTGGTCCGGAAAATATTTTTCCACCAATTTTATCGCTCGCTCAAATTGCCCCGTCTGTTTCATGGTCTCTTTGGGGAAGGCCGGATTCTTGGCGGCGGCGAAGTGGGTGTAGAGACCGGTAAGATTAGCTTTTAGCTTATAGCTTATAGCTTTCAGGAGAGAGAGGGCCGCGGGCAGATCAGCGAGCATGAAGCCTTGGCGATGCATGCCGGTGTCAATCTTGAGATGAAATTTTAAATATTGAACACTCGGTGTTTGATATTTTTCTAGCGCCCGCAAATTTTCTAAAGTCGAAATAGTAAGAGTAATATCATGCGCCGCCGCTTCACCAAATTTCTCCGGCAAAGTGTAGCCCAAAACTAAAATCGGAATTCTGATCCCCGCTTTGCGGAGCGCCACGCCCTCGACAATGGAATCCACGCCGAGCCAATCAGCGCCCAATTTTTCCATCTCGGCGGAGAATTGGAAAATATCGTGGCCGTAAGCATTCGACTTGACGATGGCCATCAATTTTTTATTCTTGCCGATCAGGCTTCTAAAAACATCGTAATTATGTTTCAACGCTACGCGGCTTACCTCGATCCAAGTGCGCACGCCATTTATTTCTGGGTTTTGTTTCATCCTCCTTATCCTAGCGGAAGATGGAGGCGGGGGCAAACGGGGTTCCGCCCAGATTTCTTCTGGAGATTAGGCAAAAATAAAATGCCAGCGAGTTGATTTACTGCTGGCATAGTCCTTGTGGCTTGTCCCACTTTGTTTGCTACTTTGCGCCACCGATCAAATCCCAAAGTCTTTGGCTAAAGAGGGGGCTAGCGGCAATCAGGGCGAGAGCAAGCAGGGCGTTGATCGTCAGGATCGTTCCATAGATTAGACGATCGGCCGCGGCCATTACCCGATAACGCCGATAAGCCAACTGGTCGCCCGGCATTGGTCGGCCATTAAACATGGTTTCTGGGTGGGGGATAGAGCGCTGAACGAAACGGGTAAATTTGACCAATCCAACGATCAGGGCGACGGTGATTACCGCGGGGAGTCCGGTGATGACCAGCACCGATTGGCCGCTTAACCGGGCCGCGGCGATAAGAAAACCACCGACTAATAAATACCACGAGAAGTGACGCCACATGACAGCCTCCTTTCTGGTTGATTGTGGACACGAGAGGTGTAAAGATCAGTCTATAATTATTCTAGGCTAAATTTTTTTCCGTGTCCAGTGGTGATGGGCGGCCTTATCAACATGAGGGCAAATGGGGTTTCAGGCCCTTCGCTTTTTTGCTACGATGCCTAATGGGTGGCTCGCCGCGAGCGTTGTCGAGCGGGATTAGTTTAATGGCAAAATAACAGTTTTCCAAACTGTGGTCGGGAGTTCGATTCTCCCATCCCGCATCGATCATCAAAAATCCTCCGCAAACACGGAGGATTTTTGGTAAACTCTTCCGGATCCGGATCCAGAAAAATTTATTTAACGGCGTCCTTAAGACCCTTGGCGGGACGGAACTTAGGTACGCGCATGGCCGCCACCTGGATGGCTTCACCGGTGCGGGGATTCCTGGCTGTGCGGGCGGCGCGCTTGCGGGTCGAGAAGATACCCAGACCGGCAATCGAGACCTCACCGTCAGCCTTCAGGGTTTTAATGATGGAGCTGACTATGGTATCAACAGCCTGCTCGGCCATGACCTTAGTCCCACCAATGACCTCGTGAACGGCATCAATGAGTGCTTGTTTATTCATATCGTGCTATTTGGTTGATTAAATGTTGGTAAAATCGACCAGCGCAAACTAGCCACATTATACTCCCCCCTATATTTTACGCAATATTTTGGCAGTCAGCTGTGGATTTGATGCCAGTTGACATTTTCCGGCAAAAGCGTAGTTTCAAATCCGGTGAGCTCTTTGAAACCGCGCGGTTTCTGGCTCGAAGAGCGAGAAATATGGGAAAAGAGAGGTAAAAATGGCGAAGATGAAGAAAAGAAAGAGTCAAACAAAAACCTGCATCATTACGGATGCTAATCTACAGGGATATTGGCCGTTTCCCGAGCTAAGTTGCGAAGATGGGATCGGCCTGAATCCGGGGGTGACAATTTCCGCGTATCTTATTGGCGAGGAGGATCTCGGCCACCCTCCCAAGGGGTATATTTGTCTGCAAAGTGATGTAGCTGACGGGGCGACATTAACTTTGCGACTGAACGGTAATTGTCCGCTTCAGGGTATCCCGGGGCTTTTAACAGATTGTGATTTGATGACTGTCTATGGCGCCCTTTCCTATTCTCCCAAAAACGCGGTTAATTTTATTCTCAATAAGGAGGGCCGGCTTGAAGTTTCCAGGCATACAGATATTGATGGAACAACGTTACTCAAACTAGAATTTTCTTGTCGCGGTTTCTGGTGGTCAGCGGACTTCCCGATCAAGGTGCTGACGAGCGTCTTTGAAGTTACGGCGCAGGCCTGATAGATTTCTCCCACCCCGTGGATCAAACACCGGTAGACCAATTCTATCGGTGTTTTTATATCTCTAGACTCCCACTCGGATTTTCAGATTAAGCGCCGTTGAGAGTTTCTGCACAAACGATAAGGTTGGGTTGGCGTTGCCGGACTCGAAGCGAGCAATAGCCGATTGTTTGGTGCCGACTTTTTCCGCCAGCTCCTTCTGCGTCACTCCTTTTTTCAAACGCTGGTCGATGATGGCTCTAATCAGCCTAAACTCCAGCTCCAAATCTTCGTAAGCTTTTTTGACTCCGGGTCGCCCGAGGGACTCTTTTTTAAATTGTCTAAAGGTTTTCATGTCTCGAGTATAACATATACGTTATATCAATGCAAACGATTATAGGCCATTTGGGCTAGATGGATCTCTCTAGGCGGAAGCTTCTGGGATTTTTTGATAAAAGCATGGAGAATAACTGCCTGCGAGCGATGAAAAGCAAAGAAAATTCTCACATTGACACCCCCTACAATTCTTAGCTCGAAAATTTTTGGTGTTACCTTGCTGGTGTGTGGGTAACGTAATTTGTTGCCGTACTGCTCTAGTAGATCAAGTGACCTATTTACTCGAGCCAAGGCGGCATCTTCCAACGTCTGCAGGGAGTCGTGAGTTTTACCATCGCTAAAGACTATTTCCATGTTGATAATTACCGCGCGTACTCAATGATGCGGCTCTCGCGGATGACGGTCACCTTAATCTCGCCGGGGTAGCGGAGCTCTTCTTCGACGCGCTTGGCCAGGTCGCGGGCCAGCTTCTTGGCTTCGAGGTCGCCCACCTCACCCGGCCGAACGAAGACGCGAATCTCGCGGCCGGCCTGGATGGCGTAAGTTTTCTCAATGCCGGGGAAGGAATTAGCCAAATCCTCGAGCTCCTTCAGGCGTTTCAGATAATTCTCGACACTATCGCGTCGGGCGCCGGGGCGCTGACCAGAGATGGCATCGGCGGCCTGGACAATGACAGACTCGAGCGTCTCATACGGGTACTCCTCATGGTGCGATTGCATAGCCTTAATTACGGCTTGGCTGGCACCAAATTTCTCAAGGATGCGACGGCCTATCTCGACGTGAGTGCCCGGCACTTCGTGGTCGACGGCCTTGCCAATGTCGTGGAGGAGCGCGCCGGCTCTAGCCACGGCTACATCCGCCCCTAATTCCTCGGCGAGCATGCCTGCTAGGTGAGCCATCTCCACACTATGCGCCAGGACATTCTGCCCATAACTGGTGCGGAAATGGAGTCGGCCTAAAATGAGGATGATGCGTGGGTCGAGATTGAAGACGCCGGCCTCATAAGTAGCTTCCTCGCCCTTCTTTTTAATAATTTGAGAAACGTTCTCCTTGGCTTTCTCGGTGAATTCCTCAATTTTGGCCGGTTGGATGCGACCATCTTGGATCAGGTTGTCGAGTGCCACTTTGGCAATCTGCCGCCGCACCGGATCGAAGGAGGAGAGAACAATGGTGCCGGGGGTGTCATCAATGATCACTTCTACGCCGGTGGCCTTCTCGAAGGCGCGGATATTACGGCCCTCCTTGCCAATGATTTTGCCCTTGACCTCATCAGAGGGAATTTCCACTGTCGTGGACATTACCTCTGGCACATTGGCATTGGCCAGTCTTTGGATCACCGAAGTCAGAATTGATTTGGCTCGCACCTCGAGCTTGTCATTGCCCTCGCTCTCCAATTTCCGCATCCGGGCCAAGAGGTCTTCCTCCTGCGTTTGTTCTACAGTTTTAATCACCTGAGCCCGCGCCTCTTCAGTGGTTAATTGGGCCACACGCTCAAGCTCTGTTTGCCTGGCCGTTTCCAATTTGGCCAGATGTTCCTTGGCCTGTTTCAATTCTTCATTCTGCCGCTTTAATTGTTCCGCTTCGCGGTCAATATCTTGCTGACGCTTATCCAGCAATTCATCCTTGTGGATTAGTCGCTCCTCGCGTTTCTTGGCCTCGCCTTCCTTCTCTCGCTCCTTATCCTTGATCTCCTTTAAGATTTGTTCAGCTTGTTCGTCGGCGCGATCAACAATCTTTTGGGCTTCATCCTTGGTCTCCAGGAGCGTCTGTTTCATCTTCAATTCCATCGAGCCTTTCTGCCCGAGGGTGATGATCCAGCGGAGGAAATAACCAAAGACGATGCCTGCCAGAGTACCGGTGCCGGCGATCAAAAGCCAGGTCATCGTGTTCATAATATTACACGACGGCCGCGATGAGCACTAAATTAGCGACGCAAAAAGTTATTCCATTCCTCGTTTGGTTTGTTAGACTTGTTGAGCAACATAATTTAGAGCGTAACGGCCGTAAAATTTAAAAACTAATTAATAAGAGTACATTTAGAGTATAGCAGGTCTCTTCCCCATTGCCAAATTTGACATGGGGCGGGGCGGGTGGTAGTTATAGAGGCGGATGGCTCGCGGTGGTCGTAGGCCAGAGTTCTGTGGGGTAGAGTAGAGGAGTAATAGACTGTGAATAACGAAATGCTCCAACCCCCAGTTTTTTGATACAATGCAGACGGC
>CAYIMH010000032.1:0-6952 GCA_964364525.1 uncultured Candidatus Saccharibacteria bacterium
TTAACAGCAAGATGAAGGGGTTAAAACAGGCCGGCGAAAAGGGACTTTATACCCGACATCGTCAGCATCGTCGAGTCCGCCGCCGCCTGAAGGACTGGAGGAAAGGAATTGAGTACCGGAGACACCGCTCGCGCGTGTCTCCTTTTTTTATTTGCTAAAACTTATAATTATAATAAACCCAGTCTAAGAGATCGCTGGTAGCGGCGAAGTGATTATTGGTGCCCAAGACCACCGTGTAGATAATTCCACCACTTTTTTTGTCTCGGAGAACAAGGAGCAGGTTGCGATCAGCCAAGTCGGTATAACCGGTTTTGCCGCCCAAGACCTCGGCTGGCCAATTATTACTGTCTAATAAACGATTGGTATTAGTAAAGCGCCGGATCACTTCCCCGTCGAGCGACCAGAGCGCGAATTGCTCCTGTTTAGTAATGCCTAACAAGGCGGGATAATCGCGGAAATAGGCCTCGGCCAGACGTTCAAGGTCAGCCGCGCTGGCTTCGTTGGGCGTCACGTCGTCCGTCGGATCAAGGCCGTGGGGATTAATGAAATGCGTGCTAGTCATCCCTAATTTTTTCGCGGTCTCATTCATCTTGGCAATAAAGTCTTCTTTTGGCCCCAGGACACTAGCTAGAGCAGTCGCCGCGTTATTATTAGACTCGATGAGGAGGGGGAAGAGTAGGTCGCCAGCCGCCACGGTCCAAGTTGTTGAGGAAGCGGTTCCGCCGGGCTCGATGACTTCCAGCTCGTGATCAAGGGTGAGAGTCATGCCCGGATCAATTTGCTCACGGACGACGATAGCGGTGATCAATTTGCTCAAGCTAGCAATGGGGTAAACCTTGGTCTCATTGTGCCCCGTTAAAACTCGGCGTTCACCTTGGGGCGACACATAGACCGCCAGCCAGGCTCGCACCGGCAGAACGAGGGGGCCGTCAAGAACTTTGGGCTTGGACTTGACCTCGGACACGATGGCGGGAGTCGTCGGTATTGGCGCTGGCACCGGGGAAGTCTCCGCCACTGGCGCCTCACCGCCACCGCCCAAAGAGAGAGTGCCCGCCACCAGAATCGGCTGACTCATCGCCACCCGACGAGCCTCTTTAGCTTTAGATAAATCCGCGCCAATTAAACCGATCTCGATGCCGAGAACAACTAGCAAAACAGCAATTAGCGGGCCATATTGTCGCATCCTCTTATTCTAAACTATATTTTACAAAACAAAAACACCCCAGGAGCCAATAGGGCGCGAGAGATGCTTCTGCGGCAGGGCAATTAGCTCATCTGCCCTTCAGACTGGCCACGGCCAGAAAAGAGCGCTAGCACAGCCGAGATACCAACGAGAACATAGACAACGGCTTCCACCTTCGGCCAAGCAAAGATCCAGCTGACTAGGTTCCAGGCCGAGTCACCAAAGAGCGATCCGAGGCCAACCAAACCCCAATTAAGACCGCCAACCACCAAGAGAACCCAAGCGACCGTGCCAACGGGGCCATATTTTTTAACCATATAGTTCTGTGTATAAAAAGTTAATAAAGGCTCGACCTTTATCCCTTCACCCAATTTTATTATATCATATAACTAATGACCGACCAGCAAGAGCTATCCACGATTGTCGCGATCATCCAAGGGGGCGGTATTATCGCGGCACCAACTGATACCCTCTGGGGCTTATTGGGTCTAGCCCTTAAACCAGAGACGGTGGCCAGGCTCTATCATATACGGGGGCGCGATAGAACCAAACCCTTCATTATCTTAATTTCCAGCTTGGCGGATTTAAGTCAATTTAACATTGAGTTGAGTCCGGCCCAGAAAGACAAGCTTACACTCTGGTGGCCCGGCCCGATAAGCGTGATCTTAGGTGAGACCGCCTTCCGACTACCGGCTCGACCGTGGCTCCAAGAATTATTGCGCCAAACTGGTCCCCTGGTGGCCCCCAGCGCCAATCTAGCCGGCGAGACACCGGCCAAAACAAGAGCCGAAGCAGAAGACATCTTTGGCAAAAAAATTGATTATTATTACGCGCCATCAAACAACCCGGCCGCCACCAACTTCCCCTCTACTCTCGTTAGACTCAACAGCGGTGGTACTTATCAAGTTCTCCGCTCTGGTGCCGGCAACACTCGTTTGTTGGCTTAAGATTATCGTGCTAAAGTAAGGAAATGGAAAACAACAAAAGAAATTTAGGAGTGCCGATCGCCATTGTCATCGCTGGCCTGCTCGTCGCCGGCGCAATTTATTTGGGTCAGAGCAAGAGCGGTCCAGTTTCCGTCACCCCACCAAATGAAACCGCCACGGCCTATCAATTAAACAAGCTAGAACCGGTCAAGCAGAGTGAACATGTGCGTGGTAATAAGGAGGCCAAGATTGTCCTCGTAGAATACTCCGACCTGGAATGCCCCTTCTGCAAGATGTTCCACTGGTCTATGGAGGAGATAATGAAGAAGTACGGCGATCAGATTGCCTGGGTCTACCGTCACTACCCACTCGATTGCAACGGTGGCACCATTCCCGGTTGTCGTACCCTCCATGCCAAAGCGCGTAAGGAAGCCGAGGCCGCCGAGTGCGTAGCTGAACTTGGTGGCGAAACCAAGTTCTGGGAGTATGTAGATAAAATTTTCGCCATCACCCCATCGAATGACGGCCTAGATGCGGCGGAGCTACCGAAGATCGCCAAAGCAATCGGTGTGGATGAGACTAAATTTAATCAATGCTTAATGGGTGGCAAACACGCGACCGCCATTCAGGCCGACAACGATAACGGCAACGAGATCGGCGTGGACGGCACCCCTTTCGTTGTCCTCCTGGCGCCCGGCGATATCCGCCTTCAAGTCCTCCGCGCTCCCCTCCCCGACAACGCCAACGCCCTGACTAAAGAAATAATGTCCGCCCTCAACGCCGAGCAACAGAAGAGTTACCAGAAATTGCTGGAGGAGCAGAACTAGCAAGCAAGTTATAATTTAATACCCCAAGAGGCGCTTCACCTTATGGTGCTGGCGAATCTTTTCGTGAGCTTTGGCCTCGATTTGGCGGATGCGCTCGCGGGTAACGCCGAATTCGCGCCCCACTTCTTCGAGGGTGCGCATCACGCCGTCGGTCAAACCATGGCGCATCTCTAAAATGCGGCGCTCTTTGGGTGTAAGATCAGCGAGAATTTCTTGAATCTGATCGCGCAAAATGCGCTGGGAAGAATCTTTGTCAGGCGCAGCAATTTTGTTGTCAGCAATAAATTCACCCAAGGTTGACTTCTCCTCATCGTTGTCGGTCGGCTTATCGAGCGAGGCTGTGCTCTGATCAATCTTCTCAATCGTGTAAACTTTCCCCACCTCCACCCCCATCTCGGTAGCAATCTCGGAAGCTAGCGGCTCACGACCCAGCTCT
The DNA here is from genome assembly GCA_964364525.1 of uncultured Candidatus Saccharibacteria bacterium. Lineage (GTDB taxonomy): Bacteria > Patescibacteriota > Minisyncoccia > Phycocordibacterales > JACOZG01 > JAYEGE01. Next base: position 3,373 of record CAYIMH010000032.1, read on the forward strand.
TGGGTCAGACGCCGCACCACCTGCTTGTACTTGGCAATCGTTTCCACCATATGGACCGGAATACGGATAGTCCGTGATTGATCGGCCAAGGCTCGAGTCACTGCCTGCCGGATCCACCACGTCGCGTAAGTCGAGAACTTATAACCGCGCGTCCAATCGAATTTCTCTACCGCCTTAAAGAGTCCGAGATTTCCCTCTTGGATCAAATCCAGGAGCGTCAAATCTTGACTGCGGCCGATATAGCGCTTAGCAATAGAGACCACCAGCCGAAGATTGGCGTGCGCTAGGGCCTTCTTGGCTTCATCATCACCTTTCAAGATCCGTTGGGCCAGATCGCGTTCATCGGCCGCGCTAATTAGCTTGTGTTTGCCGATTTCTTTCAGATAAAGCTGGACCGAGTCGAGCGAACTGCTTTCCCCCATTAAACCGGTCTTGTGCAATAATTTCTCGTCATTAACTTCATCCAAGAGTCCGCCCTCCTCCAGCACATCAACACCCGCCAACTCGAATTTATCGTAAATTTCTTCCAGAAGCTGAAGGTTCTTTTCAATATTAGGAAACTCCTTTAATAGCTCGGCATAAGTAATGAAGCCGCGCCCCCGACCCTTCCCTAGCAAATGCTCTACCTTCTGCTCGCTTTGCTCGCGGCGCTCCGCCACTCGCGAGAGTTTGGTTACTCTCTTTTTAGGACGAGCCTGGGGACGGCGTTTGACTGGCGACTTGGTAGCAATCTTCTTGCGAGCTCGCTTCATTTTTTTGGCCATGATAAAAATTATTTATTAATGCGTTTTTGTAAACGACTGGAAATTGTCTGCAATTCGGCCAGATACTTCGCCACGGCCACGCCATCACCACGACGCTCGGCTTCGCCCAAGCGCCCCTGAACCAAGATGAGCTCCGCTCGATCGCGCTCGGTCTGCCAATCGGCCAAGAGGGTCTCGATCTCGGTCTGCAATTTAGCCGGCGAGTAATCAGAATAATAGAGCTCCGCTTCCAATAACAAATTGCTCTTCTTGGTCAATTTGGCTTGGCTCAAATGTTCCAAGAGTTGAGCTGGCCAAGCCGCTACCAGCTTGGCTTCGAGGGCGGCGGGCTGCCACCACCATAGACCAAGCAATTTATCTTCAATCCGCTCTTTACGCGAGGTTACCGTTTCTTCAACTTTGATTTCCGGCGACGGCCCATTCCGTTCTGGCTTTGAATTATTCCCTCGATTCATCAACACCCGCTTCAATTCTCGCCAGATCACCTCCTCGGCCATACCCGCCACCTGGCTCGCTTGAGCAATAAAGTAAGCCTGGTCAATCTGATTATGAAGACGCGCCACTAGTGGCAAGACTTCAGCCACCACCGCATGCGCTCGTTCCCGCGCCGGTAGATGACGTTCGGCGATCATCTGGAGGAAAAAATCAATGACGTGTTTGGCCTGACTGATCAACCGGGGCCAAGCGGCTGGATCATATTTGATCACATCAGCTGGATCCTGCCCGGAAGGTAGCGCCACTAATCGCACCTCGAAGCCTTGGTTAAGGCCAATTTCCACCGCTCGTCGCGAGGCCGCCACCCCCGCCGCGTCACCATCGAAAGCCATAATGAGCACCCTCGATAAACGCTTAATCGGCTCGGCAAAATGCTTCTCCGTTAAGGCGGTGCCAGAAACCGCGACAGTATTGGTGACGCCCGCTTGATGCGAAAGCAGAAGATCAAATTGGCCTTCAACTAAAACGCAGGCGCCGGCCTGACGGATAGCCAGCTTGGCCCGCTGATAACCATAGAGCAACCGTGACTTGTCATAGAGCGTGGTTTGCGGTGAATTAAGATATTTGGCCACCCCCTCATCCGACCCGAAGAGGCGCCCCGAGAAGGCCACCACCCGGCCAACGCTGTCAAATAACGGAAACTGGATCCGCCCCCGAAATCTATCGTAGATACGCTCTCCGTTCTTCTCCGAGCGACCAACCATCCCTGATTCCATTAGCTCCGCTTCGCTGAAACCCTGCCGGAGCAAATAATCGGTGAGATTACGCCAATCATTAGCCGCCCAACCGAGGCGCCAAGTGCGGATCGTTTCGGAAGCCAAACCGCGCTCGGCCAAATAAGCCTGCGCCGCGAGATTGATCGCCAATTGCTCTTCGTAATAAGCGGTGGCCACTTCCATCAGCCGAAGCAAGCGCTCGCGCTTATCATCCACACGCTTATCGCGGTGCATGGCCCGGAGTTCCACTCCCGCCCGTTCGGCTAAGGTTTTGAGCGCTCCGGGGAAATCCAAACCCTCCACATCCTGAACAAAAGTGAAAATATCGCCACCGCGCTGACAACCAAAGCAATGATATGATTGCCGACTGGGTGAGACAAAGAAGGAGGGCGTCTTCTCTTGGTGGAAGGGGCAGCGGGCGCGATAATTAGCGCCGGCTTTTTCTAGTCTTAGATAGCCGCTTATGACCTCGACGATGTCGAGACGTTCCTTGATTTGTTCTACTGGTGAGGACATCAGCCTCTTATGTTTCAGTGCTCGCCTCCTTAATACTGTCTGCTGGCGCCAAAGGCATCTCGTAACTTGGTGTCGGCGCGTAATTTGGATCTAGGCCGGTACCGGCAGGTATCAAACGGCCCACGATAACATTTTCTTTCAAACCACGGAGGTGGTCGAGACCGCCACGGACGGCGGTCCGGATCAGCACGCGGGTTGATTGACTAAAGGAAACGGCGGAGATGAAGCTCGGGTTGGTCAGCGACACTTCCGAAATACCGAGGAGCACCACTTCGGCCACTGCTTCTTGACCCCCCTTCAACTTGATCTGTTTATTGGCCTCGGCCAGTTCTAGGAAACCGGCAATCTCACCGGGTTCGAAGGGGGTATCGCCCGGCGACTTGACCCGACTGCGTGAGAGCATCTGGCGAATCACCACCTCCAAGTGTTTGCGCGAAATGAAGGCCCCTTGGAGTTCGTAAATCTTACTGATCTCGCTGATGATGTATTCCTCGGTGAAGTCCTTTCCAGCATAACGATAAAGCTCTTGGAGATCGGCCGAGCCACTGGTTAGAATTTGGCCCTGCTTAACCGGCTCGCCGGCCTTTACCAAGGCGTCGCGAGTAATCGGTATCTTATATTCCACCGAATTACCATCTTTCTTGGCGGTTTTGTTGCCGAGATCGGCCAGAATAGTGATCACCCGCTCTGTACCGTCTACCTTCACTTCAGCCACCACGCCATCCACCTGTGAGACAATCGCCGGACTCTTAGGTGCCCGACGCTCGAAGATCTCCTCGACACGCGGCAAACCGCCAACGATGTCACCGCCCACGTCCACGCCTCCAGTATGCTTGGTACGCATGGTCAATTGGGTACCGGGTTCACCAATGGCCTGGGCGGCCACAATTCCTACCGGCTCACCAATATTCACCAGGCGGCCCCGGCCCAAGTCGAGACCGTAACAGGTCTGACACACGCCCCGGAGCGTCTGACAGGTCAGCAGGGTGCGCAGGCGCGCCTCCCCGCTCCCCGCCCCCGCCCCCTTGTGGGGCGCCTGATTAGTGCGGTGATGACCCGTCTTTAAAAAAGTTTTGGCCTTTTGGGGCG
>CAYIMH010000033.1:0-6849 GCA_964364525.1 uncultured Candidatus Saccharibacteria bacterium
CAAGTTGGAGCAAGACTTCCCAGATATTCCTAACGTCCCGGAATTTGGCATAGAGGGCGATCAGCAAGTAGCCCACGCCCAGGGTAATACCAAACAGGGCGAGCAAATAAAGAGGCAAGAGGAGGGCGGTTGGTCCTAGGGAGAGGCCGGAGAAGAGAATGAACAAGAAGAAGACAATCAGATTAAAAATCAGGGAGATGAAGGAAGTCAGGGTCGCCGAGAGGACGATGATGGTCCGAGGAAAGGGGACTTTTTTTAGCAGGGCGGTCTTGCCGTCAATGCTGGCGAGGGCTAGATTAGTCGCCTCGGCGAAGAAATTCCAGAGGATGATGCCCAGCAACAAATAGAGGGAGTAATTCGGGATATCAAAGCGGACGAAGATAGAGAAGACCAGATAGAGCACGCCAAAAAGGAGGAGGGGGCGGAGGAAAGACCAAAAGATGCCCAAAACAGAGCCGTGGAAGCGGAGCCGGAAATCCGACCAGGCGAAGGCGCGGGTTAAAGTCAGATATTGTCGCCAGGGCCAATGGCCGGTTTGCATATGTTTAAGGATAGCAAAAATATGAGTTATCCGCAGTCCACCAATGCGCCCCCGCCCCAGTCTGTGCTAAGATAAACAGAAATGCGATTTATTGGATTTTCTAATTAGTTTATGAAAAAGAATAATCAAAAGTTCGGTTTTACGCTGATTGAGCTTCTTGTGGTGATTGCGATTATCGGCATACTGACCACGATTGTTTTGGTTATGTTGAATGGCGCCAAAGATAAATCTAGAGCCGGGAGCGCCAAAGCAACAATGGCTAATATTAAGTCCCAGGCCGCTCTCTATATGTCGGCTAACGGTAATTATGGCAATATTACTAACTGCGATAGCGGTATGTTTGCCACTGACACCACACTCGATGCTCAAATGGAGTCTCTCAAGGGCTATGTGGGCGTGGTTACATGTAATTCTGACCAGACCAGTCCTGCCAACGATCAAGCTTGGGCGATGTCGGTCCTATTGCCGGGGGCCGGGGCGGGCAATTGGTGCGTGGACAGCAATAATCGGGTTGGTGTCTTTGCTCTTACCGGAGCGACTGACTTTACTTGCGACTAATTTAAATGTGGCCTATTGATTTGCTTGCCATCTTCCTCCTCGGTCTCCTCGCCGGCAGTTTTCTCAATGTGGTGATTTATCGTTATGGAACAGGCTTGAGCATCAAACGCGGGCGGTCGGCGCGTCTTGTTCCGCGGCTTTGTTGGTGCTAGAATAGGCCTATGCCAACAGTTACTATTTCAAGCGAAATTACTAAGGGGGCCGAGCTGGTGATTATGTCAAAGGCCGATTATCAGCGATTGTTGTCGGCCAGAATAATTCCCGAATATCAACCGACTGCGGCGGAAAAAAGCGCTCTGGTCCGGGCCAGAAAAAACCGCTTGGCGGGGAAGTTTTTCACTATTGATGAGCTCAAGAACAAACTGGGTTTTACAGGTTGATGGTCTGGTTTACAAATTTCTTTCTAAAATTCCTCGTCAAGATGGCGAGCGGCTTTTGCGGGCAATTCAAGAATTACCCATTGACCCTTTCCGTGGCGACATCCAAAAAATGAAAGGAGAAATCAATGTCTGGCGCCGCCGGCTTGGCGTATTCCGGTTTCGCTATGAATTAATTAACAGCGAAAAAGTTATCCATATATTTCTCGCCGAACGAAGGAGTTCCAAGAGCTATTAATTATTATTATAATCTACCATGCCGCTTCTCTCCCCCCTCGTCTTCCTCCTCGGTCTCATCGTCGGCAGTTTCTTGAACGTGGTGATTTATCGCTTGGGGACAGGGATGAGTGTGGGGCGGGGGCGGTCGAAGTGTTTCAGTTGCGGCAAAGTTTTGCATTGGTACGAGCTGATTCCGGTGGCGAGCTTCATTATCCAGCGTCGGCGTTGTCGCGGCTGTAAGAGCAAAATCGCCTGGCAATATCCGGCGGTGGAGCTCTTGACCGGACTCATGTTCCTGGCCGTGTGGTGGCTAATCCCTAACCCCCATTTCCTAGTCCCTATTTACTGGGCCATCTTTAGTCTCCTGATCGTCATTCTGATCTATGATCTCCGGCATAAAATTATTCCCGACGGGCCGGTTTTTGCTTTTATCGGTTTGAGCGCGCTGACGGCAGCCGCGGCAAGGTTAAACCTTGGGGAAGTCTCTTTAAGGTTTAACCTTGCCACGACCGACTCTGTCGGGAGGTTTAACCTTGCCACGGCCGACATTAATTGGTGGCTAGTCAGCGAGCATTTGTTGGCGGGCATCATTCTCTTCGTGTTTTTCTGGGCGCTTTGGTATTTCTCCGGTGGACGTTGGATGGGCTTCGGCGACGCCAAATTGGCCGCCGGTGTGGGTTTGCTTCTCGGTCTGGGGCCGGGGATTACGGCCATCGTCTTGGCCTTCTGGTCCGGCGCGCTCATGGGCGTGGCGCTGGTTCTATACGGCAAATTGGCTTCGTGGCGCTCGGCTCGCGCGGGCAAGCGCGGCCTAACGATGAAGAGCGAGATCCCCTTCGCCCCCTTCATTATCTTGGGCACAGCTTTAGCGCTCTTTGGCCAGCTTAATCTCTGGTCGCTCTGGTTTTTCTAGTCTCTTTGGGGCTGTGGATAAAGCTTGGCGCTTTTTTCCATTGCTCTATGTTAAAATTAAGTCATATTAATTTGTCCTAATTTTTTGTTATTTTTCTATGAATAAAAAAACCATTCTCAGTGTGCTCGTCGTCGCCCTTCTCGTCGCCGGCGCGGTGTATTTATTTCCTACTCCAAGACAGATACAAGCCGACACGCCACCCACTAATCGGGTCACTGGTTATATCTGGAGTTCTAATATCGGCTGGGTCAAGCTCTCTAGTGAGAGCGGTGATGCATCGCCGTTTGGCATCACTCTTGATTTCTCCAACGGCTTTCTTTCTGGTTACGCCTGGGGCTCTAATATCGGCTGGATTAAATTCAATCAAGGTTTAACTGGTCCTAGCGGTAATGAGGCGGGGGCCCGATTGCCGATGAGCAGTGGCGCAGTTACGACTGGCTTAGTGACCGGTTGGGCGCAAGCCTGTTCGGTATTCGTTTCTGGCTGTGCTGGAGCGTTAAAAGATGATTCAGCGCGTGGCGGTTGGGATGGCTGGATTAAAATGAACCCCACGGGGGTTGAAGCTAACGATGTTCACGTCTACGATGTCACCGATGGTGACGGCGTGGTCCACAAGCAGCTCGGCGGTTTCGCCTGGGGCGCGGATGTGATCGGCTGGCTGAAGTTTGACCCGACTGTGCCTGTGGGCGGTGGCCAGCCACCAGGTTGTACCCCTAGATTTAATTGCCAATGTGGCGATCTTGATTATCCCGGCTCTTGTCCGCCCCCGCCACCCCCTCCGGGCGGGCAGCTGAACATGACTTGTAACCTAGTTGGCCCTGGTCCGTATCTACTAAATACTCCGGTGCCAGTTGATCTCACCAGTATTACCCCTGTTGGAGGAAGCGCCACAGAGCCTTATTTGATCACTTGGGGTGGCGATGTAAGCGGTACCGGACCTTCAAGTGTTAGAGATGCAGATCTGCCGGTAACCGGTAACTACAGCTTCTCCACCCTCGGTTCCCATGATGTGATTGTCAGTGCTCGCGATAGTGTTACCCCGACCCCCCTGTCTGGGACTTGTCTAACATTGGCACTGACTGTTGCTTGTCCCGCCGCCTCCTATCCCAACGCCACCAATGATGATTGTGTTTTTTGTGCTGCTGGTGACACGTATGCCGAATGTCAGACGCCAACAGTTGCTATACAAAGAGTGTTAGGTCAATTCGTCACAACGATCAACGAGCAATCGACTTCTCTGGCCACCTCAACTCCTCCGGCCAGGTTTACTGTGTCGGGCGGGACTCTCAACAACATCCATGTCGCTAATCCTACTTCTCTACCCAGCAATGCCTATTGCTATCTATTAAAGGCGACAGATTTGGGGAACTATACCTATCCTACCGATAATGATCACCAGTGTAGCAATTCCAGTGTTAATTTAATCAGCGAAGACGGCCTCTTAATCGTTGGGATACCGACTTATAGTTCGGAGATCGGCAATGCCCCGCGGCCAGTGGCGCTTACGGGTACTGACCCAAACACTGGTCAATCGGTATCTATGCCTACTGCTTCGCCCCTAATATTCAGATATCTGGTACCATCGCAGTGCGAAGGGCCGGCTTGCCCCTCCTAATCTGGAATTTATCCCGGCTTTCTCTAAACATTAATGTCTTGGTTTCCTAGGTCAACAAATCGTCAGGCGGGGTTTACTCTCATAGAAATGATTGTGGTTATTGTTATTATGACGATTATGACGGCGGTGATTTTGAGTAACCTGCCAGCTTTTCGGTCCAAAACCGAGTTGGACCTAATTGCCCAGGAAGTGGCGATTACGACTAGACAGGCGCAGGTCTACAGCTCATCCAATAGAGGCGGCGGTACCCTCTCGTCCTACGGGCTTCATTTTGAGATTACCCCTAATGCTAAAAGCGTCTACCTTTTCAAAGATATTGATGGCATCCGCGCTTATGATTCTAGCCTCGCCTGTACTAGTAACCCTGAATGCGTCGAACGGTTTGACCTACGTGGCGGTATTGCAGTTGCCCAGATAGATCTTTGCCAAACCACAGCAAGCTGTTCACCATCTCCAAGCACGGACATACTTTTTAAGTATCCAGAAATGGAAGCCGATCTGGGGGGCAACAGTCTGGTTCGGATCAATTTGGTGGCCCAAAATTATCCAGCCAATGTTCGCACTGTTAATATTTGGTCGACCGGTTTCATTGAAGTTAAATAAAACATCATGCGTCTATCGGGCTTCACGCTAATAGAAATCATGGTAGCGGTCTCCATTTTCACCATAGTAGCAGTTATTTGTACTGGGGCCTTTATTACGGCCAATCAAATTAACCAAAAGGCCCAGGCGATTAAATTGGCTATGGATAATCTAAATTTCGCTCTCGATGATATCGTCTTTAAGATGAAAGAGGGTACCAATTATCGCTGTATTACGACAGACATAAGTAGCGCCACAGATGTTGATGGCGCCCTTAGTTCAGAGGGCGAGGCTTCTTTCTCGGCTCAGGATTGTCCCAACGGGTCCCAGGCGGTGGCCTTTCGTTATCCCAAGGGAGCTCTTGGCAGCGATCAAACTCTCGTGGTTGCCAGATTTATCACCAGGGTACTCCCTAGTGGTTTTAGCTATGGCTTGATTCAGATGGCCCAGAAAAAGCCGGGCGTTACTGGTCAGGCATTTTTAGACCTGACCACCGACACCGTCGACATTGATCAATTGTCTTTCCTGGTCCGCGACGCCACCGGTTCGGTTGCCCCGAAATCTCTGATTACTCTTAATGGTAAAGCGGTGGTTGGCCATCAGCAGTCGGGTTTCTCTATTCAAACTTTAGTTGCCGAGCGTTAATTTATGAGACCCCATTTTAATTCCAAGTTAGCCAAAGGCTTCACTATCATTGAGATGTTGGTGGCCATTACCATCTTACTCATTGGCGTTCTTGGTCCGCTGTCGATGATGGTGGCCGGGATTGTTGATGGATTATTCGCCCAGAATCAGATTATTGCTAACTATCTTGCCCAGGAGGCTTTGGAGGCCGTTATTTCAGTCAAAAAACAACAGCAGGCCACCTTTTTTAGTAGTTATTCTAATTTTTGCACTACAGGAGGCTCGACTGATTGTCTGGTGGCGGTTGACAGTCAGGGCGGTGTCGCCCTGACTGCCTATGGCGGCGGTGGTGAGTGTGCCATACCGGGACAAGCTAGTTGGACCGATTGTGCTGTGGCCTACAATTCATCAACGGACATTTATCAGGCCGTGGATAGTAATAGTCAAGGGGTGATTTTTTATCGCAAAGTTAACATTGACCCGATAAACATTGGCACGGACGCCGGTGGCACGACCATAAGCGCCCTTAAAGTCACGGTATCCATGGCCTGGTTTAATCGGGCGGTAGAGAGGAACATGGCGATCTCGACGTATCTTTATCCTGATTTTTGATTATGAATATTTCTAGATTTTTTAAAATTAAAAAGGGCTTCGTCGTCTTGTTCGCCGTTATTTTGGTTAGCATAATCTTGACTATCAGTCTAAGCCTATTCAACATCACTTTTAAACAATTGTACCTTTCTTCTGTAGTTAAAGAGTCTCAACACGCCTTTTACTTTGCTGATAGTGCCGCTCGGTGTGCTCGTTACTGGGGCGCATTCTATAATTCCTCGTGTTTTTATGATACTAATCCGGCCAATTGTGGGCCCTTTGGTTTTCCCTCCATCGACTCCAATGGGAACCCGATTTTTCACCAGCCCTCTTTAAACACCGTGAATTGTTTTGGTGGAGATTTAGATCTTACCGTCTCTCCCCAGCAGACTAGGACATGTGACCTGAATAGTTGCTCGACGAGCTTTAAAGTTAGTTTAACTGATAGCGATGGCCGAAGTTCTTGCGTCGATATGACGGTGCTGGCCAATATTAATAATACTAAAATCCAAGCAGATGGCTACAATAATGCCAATTGCACTTCCGCTAGTGGTCGAACTGTTTTGCGTTCGGTGAATCTTGGTTTCTAGTGGGTTTTTAAAAGCCGTAAGCCTCTAGGCCCCTACGGCAAGGACTTTCCTTGATATTGATATAATAACATCGGGCTCCTACGGCAAGGAGTTTCCTTGATATTGATAACATCGGTAAGTCTGGGTTTTATGCTAAAATGCCTGCATGGCTGATGGAATAGCGGGGGTGATGGGTCGTCTCGCCCCTGAATTAGCACTCTAATTGCAACACTTAAGTTTTCTCCAGAACACTCGACTCG
>CAYIMH010000034.1:0-6759 GCA_964364525.1 uncultured Candidatus Saccharibacteria bacterium
CAATAATTTCAACCCCGCCTCATTATTGCTCTTGGTTAGGACGAAGCCGCCCTCATCGCCGAGAGTGGTAGAAAGAGCGCGCTCTATTAATATTTTCTTCAGTTGTTCATAAATTTCTAGACCGTAACGCAGGCCATCGTGATAATTAGCGGCACCAGTGGGAACCAGCATGAATTCTTGAATATCAGTACTGCCCGGCGCGTGCCGGCCGCCATTTAAAACGTTAAACATCGGAACGGATAATTTGGGCGCGGGCGTGCCGCTTAATTCTTGCAAATAAAGATAGAGCGGCTGATTGTGCTCCTTGGCCGCCGCGCGAGCGAAGGCGAGGGAAACGCCGAGAATGGCGTTGGCGCCGAGATAGCTCTTGTTCGGCGTGCCGTCGAGCGCTACCATCTCTTGATCCAAACTATTCTGATCCCATTCTTTTCCCACTAATGCCGGCGCGATAATTTTGTCCACATTTTCTACCGCCCCCAATACTCCCAAACCGCCGTAGCGGGTGATATCATCATCGCGTAATTCCAAGGCCTCATGCGAGCCGGTGGAAGCTCCCGAGGGTACGCTGGCCCGCCCCGTTATCTTGTCGCCCAGCCACAAATCCACCTCGATGGTCGGGTTGCCCCGCGAGTCCAATATTTCTCTGGCAATAATTTTGGTGATTGATTTCATGGTGAACAGGGACGAGAGAGGGGAATATAGATTGTCAAATCGTCAGCCTCCTCATCGCTGGGATAACCCGGTCTGCCATCGTGCCCAGCCGAGCGTAATTTGTCGGGACGACAATCCACAAATTCGCCATCATTTTCATCCAGCAGGTAAGGACTGCCCCAAAGGTCGCGATTAAACGCCGATAGTCCCTTGACGTTGCCATTCGAAGCGGCCTCAATTCTACTCAAGGCGCTAGCCCAGTTTAAATAACAACTATCGGTCGGGGCGATCTGACGGAGATCGGTGTATTCGCCATTACAAATCCCACCATCGTATCCTCCCGGGCAAACGCAGGACTCCTCGGTCCAAATCTTTTCTGTAATATCTTTGAGAAATTTTCCTGTTTCGCCGGTAGCGAGGACCACGGCATCACGAATTTGTCGCATATCTGATTGCGACCTAGTAGCCTCGGCTTTATTTTTAGCGACATTGAGCGACGCGAGGATAGTGCTGGAGAGCAGACTGATGATGGCGATGACCACCAGGAGTTCGATGAGGGTGAAGCCGCCAGCTCGAATTTTTCTCATAAACATATTATAATACCGACTTATGGTTTTAGCCACACACGCCGTGGCTGGCGTGGCGATCGCCCAACTTTTTCCTCATCAGCCCGCCTTGGGTTTCGGTCTGGCGGTAGTGGGTCACTTTGTTTTAGATACTATTCCGCATTGGGATTATCATCTTTCGTCCTTGGAACAACCGGCCGATGGTAATAAGCTCAATCAACACTTTCGTCTCTCGCCGGTTTTTTTGGCGGACGTTTTGAAAACCGGACTTGATGCCGCGCTTGGTTGCTTGATAGCTTTTATCGTCTTTTATCCGCAGGACAGCCGTTCGGCTTGGTTGTTACTTCTGGGCGTGTTCGGCGGCGTCTTGCCCGATTTTCTGCAATTTGTTTTTTATAAATACCATCCGCGCTGGCTCCGGCCTCTTCAGCGTTTCCATATCTGGATCCATGCCCGGAGTAATTTTAATAATCGGCCAATTCTCGGCGTGCTGATGCAGATTGTTTTAGTTATCGTCATCGTTATCGTGCTAAAATAAGAACATGCCCAGTTTCATTCACAATCGCGCTCAATTGGAGACGAGCGCGGCGCGGCGTTTGATTCTCGACTTGGCAGAGGTTGGTCTACAGGCCATCGATACTGGCGCGGTGATCCGGCGAGTGTTTGAAAAAAAAGAAATAGATTCGGCGCACACCGGCCGTCTATTTTTGGTCGCTATCGGCAAGTGCGCTCTCGACGCCGCGGTGGTGCTGGAAGAGATCCTTGGCGAGCAGATTAGCGCTGGGATGGCGATTGACATCCGTGCGGATTTATCCGGTCAGCTGAAGCGCGTGCGCCTATTCCAAGGCGACCATCCTTTCCCTTCGGAACATAACGTAAAGGCGACGCAGGAGATTATTAAATTACTCGAGGGCATGACGGAGCGCGATCTGGCCCTCTTCGTCATCTCCGGCGGCGGTTCGACGCTCTTGTGTCAGCCCGCTCCGACCAGCACGTCAGGGCCCTATAATTTTACTTATCAACAGGAGGCGGATATTGTCGCCGCGCTCTTTAAGGCGGGCGCGACGATCCGAGAATTAAATACGGCGCGCAAACACTTGTCTCTCGCCCGTGGCGGTTATTTAGCCAGATATGCTTATCCGGCTCGCGTGGTCAGCTTGATTTTCTCCGACGTGCCGGGCGATGATCTTAATTTTATTGCTTCTGGGCCGACGGTTCTAGATCAGACGACTGTTCACGACGCCCAATTAATTTGTGAAAAATATAATTTGGCAGAAAAAACCGGTTTTCAAATCACCAATCTTCTAGAAACACCAAAAGAAGAAAAATATTTTGCTCGGGTGAAAAATTATTTAGTTGTTTCCAATCGGGTGGCGCTGGAAGCGATGCCAGAAGTGGCTCGAGTGGCTGGCTATCGGGCTAAAATTCAGGATATTCAAGTGACTGGTGAAGCGCGAGTGGTGGCGGGGGAGATCGTGGCGGAATTACATCAACAACAGCCCGGAACCGTTTTGCTTTATGGTGGCGAAACCACGGTCACGGCCCGCGGTCACGGTCAGGGAGGGAGAAATCAGGAATTGACTCTGGCCGCCCTGCCGCTTCTGGCTGAAAACGAACTCATTCTCTCGCTCGCCTCTGATGGCCACGATAACACCGACGTGGCCGGCGCCATCGCCGATAAATTTACTAAACAGAAAGCAGTGGACAAGTCACTGGATGTTAAAACTTTTTTGGCGGATAATGATTCATATCATTTCTTTAAGGAGACTGGCGATCAGGTAAAGACCGGCCAGACTGGCGCTAATGTTTCCGATCTGATCATCGCGATCAAAGAATAATTTTATGGACAAAGAAAAATCTTTTATTATCTGGTTCAATGATTTGGGAATTGAAGATGTGCCTCACGTCGGCGGCAAGAACGCCGCGCTCGGCGAGATGTTCCACAATTTGACGCCGCTCGGCGTCAAGGTGCCCGACGGCTTTGCCATCACTTCTTACGCTTACAATTATTTTCTGGAACAGGCTGGTTTGGCCAAAAAGATCGAAGAGGCCTTGGCGGGTCTTGATACTCACGACATTAAAGACTTGGAACGCCGCGGACAGGCCGTACGCCAATTGATACTTGACGCGGAATTACCGGTGGATCTGCAGAAAGTTATTGCCGAGAATTACGGTTACTTATGCGGACTGTACAAGATGGAACAGGTGGACGTGGCGGTGCGCTCCTCGGCCACGGCGGAAGATTTGCCCGGCGCCTCTTTTGCCGGCCAGCAAGAAACTTACTTGAACGTGGTGGGGCCGGAGGCGCTCCAAATTGCGGTCAAGAAATGTATCGCTTCACTCTTTACCAATCGCGCCATCTCTTATCGCCAAGATAAGGGCTTTGCTCACACGGCGATCTCGCTCTCGGTCGGCGTGCAGAAGATGGTGCGAAGCGATATGGCGACCAGTGGCGTGATGTTTACCATTGATACGGAGACGGGCTTCGATAAAGTGCTGGTGATCAACGGTTCTTATGGCTTAGGCGAGATGGTCGTTCAAGGGGCGGTGACACCGGACGAGTATACGGTATTCAAACCTCTACTCAAACAAGGCTTCCGCTCCATTATTGCCAAAGATTTGGGGGCCAAAGATATCAAGATGATCTATTCGCCGAGCGGTGAAGGAGGAAAAAAGGTCAGGGTGCTGTCAGCCGAACAACACAAATTTTGTTTGTCTGACGATGAGATTTTAAAATTAGCCGACTGGGGAGTGAAGATCGAAGATTATTTCTCGCAGAAGCATGGTCATTATCAACCGATGGATATTGAGTGGGCCAAGGACGGCCAATCGGGTGAGATGTTTATCGTTCAGGCGCGACCGGAGACGGTGCAGGCGATCGCCGACAAGAATATTTATCGCGAGTATCGCTTGCTCAAGAAAGGGCCGGTGGTGATTATGGGTACGGCGGTGGGGACTAAAATTGCCAACGGCAAGGCGCGGGTGATTAAAGACGTTAAGAATTTATCAAATTTCCAAAAAGGCGAAGTACTGGTGACGGAAATTACTGATCCGGATTGGGAACCGATTATGAAGATCGCGGCGGCCATCATTACCGATCGCGGCGGCCGTACTTCCCACGCGGCGATTGTCTCGCGCGAGCTTGGGATTCCCTGCGTGGTGGGGACGAGTAGCGCCACCAAGAAGATTAAGACCGGCGACGAGCTGACTGTTGATTGCTCCAGCGGCAAAGATGGTGTCGTAATGGGTGGCCTACATGAGTTCGATATCATTGACCATCATCTGGATCAATTGCCGGAGACTCGGGTCAAGGTGATGGCCAATATCGGTTCGCCGGAGGATGCTTTCAAGAATTATCAATTGCCGGTTAGGGGCGTGGGTTTGGGTCGCTTGGAGTTTATTATCACTTCACACATCAAGATTCATCCCAACGCGCTAATTCACTTTAGTGAATTAAAACAATCGAATGATAAAAAGGTTCTTCGCGCCGTTAAAGAAATAGAAAAATTAACTCTTGGTTATGAAGATAAAACCGCTTATTACGTAGATGAGCTGGCGGAAGGGATTGCCAAAATTGGCGCCGCCTTCTGGCCCCACGAGGTGATTATCCGCTTCTCTGATTTTAAAACTAACGAGTATGGCACCTTGATCGGCGGGCAGGCCTATGAACCGGAGGAAGAGAATCCAATGCTTGGTTGGCGCGGCGCCTCCCGCTATTATCATCCAGATTTCAAGGCCGCTTTTGGTCTCGAGTGCGCGGCGCTAAAGCGCGTCCGCGAGGTCTTCGGCCTCAAGAATGTGGTGGCGCTCTTGCCCTTCACCCGTACGGTGGAAGAGTGCCAGAAGGTCATCGCGACGATGAAGGAATTTGGCCTTGATCGCGAGCAGGACAAGGAATTGAAGATTTATCTGATGTGCGAGATTCCGTCCAACGTAATCTTGGCCGATCAATTTTTAGATCTGTGCGACGGGATGTCGATCGGCTCTAACGATTTATCGCAATTGGTGCTCGGTCTCGATCGCGATTCGCAAATAGTCAGCAGTATCGCCAACGAAAACAACGAAGCGGTGAAGCTCCTGATCGGTCAGATCATCGATAAGTGCAACGCTCGGGGCAAATATATCGGCATCTGCGGCCAGGCGCCTTCAGACTTCCCCGAGTTTGCCGAGTTTGTGGTGGAGCGGGGGATTAAGAGTATCTCGCTTAATCCAGACACCGTGGTTAAGACTTTGTCGAGTATTGCCGAGGTCGAGGCGCGGGTGCATAATTAGGGGATGAAAATCAATATTAAGGCGACCAATTTTGAGCTGACGCCGGCGATCAGCGATTATTTGGATAGTAAATTAGAGTCGCTGAAGAAGTTTAAGCGCTACTTGGGTCAGGAGGAAGCCAATTGGCTCTGCAATGTGGAGGTGGGCCGGGCGACCGCCCATCATCTCCATGGCGAAATTTTCCGCGCCGAGGTCCAGCTTTTTTTCGCCAACCAGCATATCTACAAGGAGGCGACGGCCCAGAATCTCTACGCCGCTATCGATGAGGTTAAGGATGAGGTGGAGGCGGCGCTCTCCGCTCATGGCCAGAAGCGGCAGACCTTAATCCGCCGCGGTGGGCGGGCGGTCAAAAATATATTGCGCGGTATTAATCCCTTTAAAAAATATTAGAAATTAAACATGGCTAAAATCCTAGGCATTATCGCGGCGTTGGTTTTCATCGGCTTTATCATCTGGGCGCTCTTCGGTGGTAATTTTTCGCGTTCTGATTCTAATTCCAATATCAATACTAATAATACCAATAACATGAATAATCCCGTTGTCGTTATGAAAACCAATTTGGGCGAAATTAAAATTGAACTTCTGGCCGATCAGGCGCCTAAGACGGTGGATAATTTCCTCAAATTGACGCGCGCTGGTTTCTACGACGGTACCTTGTTCCACCGCGTAATCAAAAACTTCATGATCCAGGGCGGCGACCCACTAACCAAGTCCGAACCCGAGAATTTGGCTATTCACGGTCAGGGTGGTCCGGGCTATCAATTCGCCGACGAATTTAACGAGATTAAGCTGGTCCGTGGCATCTTGGCCATGGCCAATGCCGGTCCGGGCACCAACGGCTCTCAATTCTTTATCGTCACCGCGCCTCTGGTGGATTGGCTGAACACCCGCAAGCCCGGCGTTGGCTGGCATACCCCCTTCGGCCGCGTCCTTGAGGGAATGGAGGTGATGACCAAAATTGAAAACGTTAAAGTAACCAGCGACCAAGAGCGCCCTGCCGCCCACCCGCTTGAGAACGTGACCCTAGAGAAAGTAGAAATACTAAATTAGTCTTATTTTGGGCCGTATTTCTACGGCCACTTGACATAGAACCGGCTATGTGCTAGACCGGAGGGGTGAAGTAAAAGCGGTCTTTTTCTGGGTGTACCAGAAGAGAAGATCGTTGGACAGAACTTTGCAAAGAAGAGGTGCTATATGTTGAGTGGAGTAATCATCAACTGTGAATAACGAAATGTCATTCCTCGCTCACACCAAACACGCCGTTATCAGA
>CAYIMH010000035.1:0-6753 GCA_964364525.1 uncultured Candidatus Saccharibacteria bacterium
AGCCGTCTGCATTGTATCAAAAAACTGGGGGTTGGAGCATTTCGTTATTCACAGACAACAAGGTCTGATCTGGCCTGGCAGACACCATAATACGGCATCAGATAGATCTATCTGATGCCGCTTTTTATTTTAATTTGTCAAATCTTAGATTTCCAATAATTTTTTGTAGATTTCGAAAGTCACTTTGATATCGGCGAGCGCGCTATGGGCGCGGTTGTTCTTGAGACCAAAGTGCTCGGCCAAGGCGCCCAAGAAGAAACGCTGGATCGAGTCGTCATGGTAGAGCTTGGTGAAGGCCATGGTAATCACATCAATCCGATGATGGTGCATCTTATTGGGTATTCCGGTCTTCTTGAAGGCCTGATGCAAAAAGCCCCAATCAAAAAAAACATTCTGCCCCACCATGTTAGCCCCCGCCGTTTTATCACCAATCACCTTCATTACCTGACCCAAGTCAGAGGCAAAAAGCCAATCGGCATCGTTATAACCGTTGACGCGAAGCGCCTCCGGCTCGGCGGTCTCGAGATGCGTCGGTTTGACTTTAAATTCAAACTCATCGATCACCTCCACCCTCGGCCCCTTACTCGGGCGCGGGATCTGCTTAACGATTAATCCGCCGATCTCGATAATCTCCTGCCTTTCCGGATCTAAACCGGTCGTTTCTAAATCAATAAAAGCGAGATTATGTTTCTTCATAAATTAATCCAGATAAGTGGCGCTGTTTTGCTTATGCTCTTCATAAGTACGAGCGTAGTGCATATTACCATGACGATCTGATAGATAGAACCAATAAGGCGAGACTTCCGGTCGTAGGGCCGCTTCGATAGATTCTAGCCCCGGGTTAGTGATCGGCCCCGGCGGCAAACCTTTATATTTATAGGTGTTATAGGGCGAATCGATCTTAAGATCATCGCGCGTCAAATTAAAACTATTCTTGCCTATGAGATAAGGGAAAATGGCGTCCACTTGGAGGAGCATACCGTCGTCGAGCCGCTTCCACAAAATTCCGGCGATAATTCCTTTGTCGGTCGGGGTGGCCGCTTCCTCCTCGAGGAGCGAGGCCATAACAATAATTTGATTAAGCGAGCGACCCGAGGCCTGGATCTCTGGCGCCAAGGGCTCAATTTGTCGCGCAAAATTATCTTGCATCATTTTGGCCGCCCAGACCTCGTCGATCAAAGGCGAGAAGAAATAGGTATCGGGCATAAGTTCGCCCTCGCTCGCCTCGGCAATGCGCAAGAAGCGCTCGGTGCTGAAGCGGGGCAAATTCCTCTCGAGCACATTGGCCACCTCCCGCATATTAAGGCCTTCCGGCACCGTCACTTTAACCGGATTGGCCGAATAGATCCCGTCCATCAAGCGGCTGGCGAGCGACCAAGGCGAGAGCGGGCGCTCGAAAATATAATCACCGGCCTGAAGCCGACTACTCGCCCCCCGGAGCTTAACCACCAATTTGAACAGAGCCGATGAATGGAGCGCGCCAGCCGATTCCAGCGCCACGCTGATCTCTCCGAGGCCGCTCCCCGGCGCAATGCTAATCGGTTCACTCGCTCCAGAGTCGGCCGGTGCCACGAGCGCGAAGGCTCCAACCAATATCGCTAACAACAACAAAACGCCCAGGGCATAGCGCCAATACCGTTTCCATTTAAATTCGGCAGACATAATTGAGGACTAGACCGGCAAATTCTCGGGCGGCACAGCACGCTTGGACTCGATCTTGGGGATAGTGGGCGTCCCCGCGACCTGACCGGGGAAATGATAAATCGTCGCCAATTCCTCGGCGCTCAATACGAAAGGTTTCTTTTTATAAGGTGGGTAGAAATAGGAGCGGCGGCGGTAGCCGTCGAAAAATTGTCGCTTGCGCCTAGCCAAGCGCCAACCGAAGGGATCCTGCCACGGATAATTAAAAGAGGTTTTAAGATCGGACTTGAGGCCATTCATCCCGTTGGCCGTGTAAGGCTTGAAGGCGCCCAGTAAGCCCACAATATTGAGTGGCGTAAAATTAGGCCGAGTGTATAAATAGAGACTGCGGATACCGCAATCGAAGCCATATTTGGTTAAGTTGCGCTCAACGCTCTCCACGATTTTCTTCTCCCCCGGCGAGAGTCTAAGCTCGCCGAAATCCTCGCCGTCTTTCTTCTTATCGCCTCGGCCCATCAATTTCTCGACCAATTTCTTGCCTTGAGCGGTCCAACCCTCCTTACCGAAAAGTTTCCCCTCGGTCTTATATCGATCTTTAGAAGCCATCACCATAATTT
The DNA here is from genome assembly GCA_964364525.1 of uncultured Candidatus Saccharibacteria bacterium. Classification (GTDB taxonomy): domain Bacteria; phylum Patescibacteriota; class Minisyncoccia; order Phycocordibacterales; family JACOZG01; genus JAYEGE01. The sequence goes on from CAYIMH010000035.1 coordinate 2,259, forward strand.
GGATCCAGACCTGCTGATCGGGGCCGACAGTGCCTAAATGCTCCAGCAGAGCGGTCAGTGGATCAACTTTATTCTCTTCGTCAACAATTTTATCTAACCCGTAATCAATATAAGTTTTAATCGGCAGAGCATCCGGACCGGTTAATTTATAATCCGTGCCCCAGAGATCCCAATCAGAGCCGGGCAGATTATAAGGAACGTTATCTACATAGTCCTCGACCTCGAAGATCTCTATCCCCGGGTATTGGGCGTAGAGTTTCGACTCTACCATATTCTTGAAAAACTTATCCGTCCGGATATAGAAATGGATATCGCCCGAATAAGAGGCGAACTCAAGCGAGAACCAGGTCCGCGTCTCACCCTTGATCCACGAGTCAATCAGGAGATTGCCGTGATCGCGGATCTGATAAAAGACGGACATCGCCACTTCCATAGCGTGCGGCGTCTTATCAATAACCTTGGGCAGACGCACCTCGAGGAGTACCCAGGGCTTCTCCAAGAGCCAGACGGCCCGAATATAATAAAACCAGAGCCAGATCACAAAAGAGATTAGCACCAGAGGCACCCAGAGGGGCGCGGTTTTAAAAACCATATCCCAGATCAGACCGAAAACCAACCAAAAATAGGTGGTGAAATTAATCACCACTCTATTTTACCATAAAAATAATTAAGCGACAGAGAAGTGGCCGTCCTTGCTCTCCTTAAAGAATTTGGGATTCTTGAGATTGACCATCACCGTGTTGGGTTTGACATAACGCTCCTTCAAGACTTTGGCCATGATTTCCTCCTTAGTCATCGGCCCATGCTTCTTGATGAACTCGGCGATAACATCACGGACCACGCCGCGAGTATAGCCCCAATCAGTCAAGGCATAGATACCGCGACCGACCAGGACGAAGCGTTCATCTTTAATCAACTCATTGTGGCTAGTGGCTGGATTGGCCTTGCGGGCAAATTGATCGGCAATGGCCTTAGCCACTTCCGTGAAGTGCATCGGTGAACCCTGCTTGCGCATGATCAAGAAAGCATAATCGCGAATCCCGCGGACCTTGACGCTCGGCGACTCGGCCAGACCCCACTCGCCAATCGGACTTAGTCCCAAACCCTTAGACAATTGGAGCCAGCGGAGACCATGAGCCCTAGCTTCTTGCTCATTTAGCGATTCATGGAGATTCTTAACCAACTCGTTGATGATTTCTTCTTCAGTTAGAAGATCGTTAATAGAGAGTTGGCGCGCCAAATTCTTAAGTGATTGATGAACCGCATCGGCCACCGCCATATCAATCGTCCAGCGCTTGTGAAAATAATCATCCTCTCGGAGCTTGGTGAAAGCGTCACCCAAGACCAGCAAAAAGTGGACATTGTTCTGGACGACCAGATCGCCGGTTAATTGGTTTAAAAACTCGTGTTCGTGAACGATCCCGCCGTGGGCCTGGATCATCGTCTTCAATTCAGCAAAGATCGGCTCGGCGGCGGCGAAGGAATCGTCCTTCTTAATCGCCTTCAACGTAAATTCCTCGATTTGGCGCACCCGCTCGCGAGTGATGCCGTAGATCTGACCGACGGCCTCAAGGGTCATCGGCTGTTTGGCCTCCAGACCGTAGCGCTTCTTGATAATCTGGCGCGAGCGGGGCGGCAAAGATGCTAACAAATTAGTCGTAATCTTCTTAGGGTCAAAACTCAAAACCTCGCTTCGCGCTTTATTTTCCTTTTTATTGACTGTTTTAGTATTGTTCATATTAATAATGTTTAAAAACCCGCCTAACGATGATCTACATAAACTATCATATCGCCTAACAATGTCAAGCGTTTGGCAATCAAACCACCAGATTGATTAATTTGCCTGGCACATAAACCGCCTTTTTAATTTCTTTGTTATTTAGCCACTTGGCCGCTTTTTGGCTCTGGAGAGCCATATTTTTGGCTTCTAATTCGGTCAGGCTACGCTTGGTTATTACCCGATCCCTGATCGCTCCGTTGACTTGAATGAGAAGCGTAACCTCATCGTCTTCAATCAGCGCCGGATCGAAGCGGGGCCACGACTCGAGATGGATAGAATCAGAATGGCCGAGCTGGTGCCATAATTCTTCGGTAAGATGCGGCGCGAAGGGAGCCAGGAGTTTAAGTAGAATTTCAAAATCCTCCTGATCGGGAGGTGACACCTCGCCTTCTTTCGCTTTTTCCATAATGTTCACCAGCATCATCAGTGCCGAGATGGCGGTATTGAATTTGAAGTCGTGAATGTCAGCGGTCACTTTTTTAATCGTTTGGTGGAGAAGCGAAGACGAAACAGGAAAATTCTTGTCGGCGTGGGGTGCCCGTAGCAACGGGCTAAAGCCGCGAGAATTTTCCTGTTTCGTCGAAGCTCTAACTTTTTCACCCAACCGCCACACCCGCTCCAAAAAACGCCGCGGTCCGATGATGCTCTCGGTGCTCCAACTGGCCCCCTGCTCGAAGGGGCCCATGAACATCTCGTAGAGCCGGAGCGTATCCGCGCCGTAAGTAGTGACGATGTCGTCAGGATTAACAACGTTGCCGAAGCGCTTGCTCATCTTGCGCCCATCAGCACCGGCGATGAGTCCTTGGTTCACCAGTCGGGCGAACGGCTCGGGATAATTGACCGCGCCCAAGTCGTAGAGAAATTTGTGCCAGAAGCGCGCGTAGATCAAGTGGCGCGTGGCGTGCTCGGTGCCACCGACGTAGAGATCAACCGGCGACCAATACTTCTCGTACTCGCCATCAACCAACTCATCACCATTTTCCGGATCAAGATAGCGCAGATAATACCACGAGGAGCCGGCCCATTGCGGCATGGTATTGGTCTCGCGCTTGGCCGGGCCACCGCACCGAGGACACTTGACCTTAACCCACTCGGCAATATTGGCCAGCGGCGACTCCCCCGTCCCCGTCGGCTCGTAATGCTCCACCTCGGGCAATTTGACCGGCAAATCCGCTTCCGGCACCGGCACGACGCCATCTTTCTCACAATGCACCACCGGTATCGGCTCGCCCCAATAGCGCTGACGGGAGAAAACCCAATCGCGGAGTTTGTAGTGAACGGTTTTCTTGCCATCGACTTTTTTGACTACTTCATCGGCATCAACCAGCGGCGCGTCCGAGATAGGTAGCCCATATTTTTTCGCAAACTCGAAGTCGCGCCCGTCGTGAGCGGGAACGGCCATAATCGCGCCGGTGCCGTATTGATCCGAAACATAATTGGCCGTCCAGACCGGTAGCTCCTCGTCATTAGCGGGATTAATCGCCTTGAGTCCGGTGTCGAAACCAATTTTTTCTTTATTCCCCCCTCGATCATCACTAGATTTCAAGCCAAAATCCCTCCCCGTCAACTTTTTCGCCAATTCCGGCGACACCACCAAGAAGGTTGCGCCAAAGATGGTGTCGGGGCGAGTAGTGAAAATGCTCAATGCAGCCCCACCCCCAACTCCCTCCCCAAAGGAGAGGGGGTGCTCCGTTGTATGCGCCTTCAATTTCTCAACGATTTGTGACACCGCCGCGTCAGCATCACTGATAATTTCGTCATTACTAAACCTAACAACCTTAAAGCCAGCAGATTCTAAATATTGGGTTCTTTCCGCGTCAGCTTCCTTTTGATAATCATGGATATCACCATCAACCTCAACCACCAGCCTCTTCTCTAAACAAACAAGGTCAACAATAAATTTACCAACAATATGTTGGCGGCGGAAATGATAGGCGGTGATATTTTTTCTTAGCGCTTCCCATAATTCATGTTCGGCAGCGGTAGAATTTTTCCGCATTTCTAGAGCTCGTTCTTTCAAAATTTGATAGGTTTCCGGATCAGCAGTTTGATAGCCAAATTGGCCCCACTCTGCATTTCGCCCCTCTCCTTCGGGGAGGGGTCGGGGGTGGGGCTGAATTAGCTCGAACTCAATCTCCACCCCCTCACTCCGCCCGATCCAATTACGCTGACTCTCTTTGATCGACTCCGGCCAAGCCAATTTTTCTTGGTCTAGATCGGCGAGCAGGCGATCGGCGTACTTAGTAATCCCAAGTACCCACTGCCGCATTGGGCGCTTCTCCACCACCGAACCACAGCGCTCACAGGTACCGTCGCTATTAAGATCCTCGTTGGCCAGGCCGGTCTGGCAGGAGGGGCACCAATTGATCGGCTCGTAAGACTGGTAAGCCAAGCCCCGCTCCAGCAATTTCAAAAAAATCCATTGCGTCCATTTATAATAAGCGGGGTCGGTCGTGTTAATTTCGCGCGACCAATCGTAATCAAAACCGAGCAAGCCCAATTGCTCCTTGTAGCGGGCAATATTCTTCTCCACCGCCGCGCGCGGATGGATCTTGTTCTTGATGGCGTAATTCTCCGCCGGCAAGCCGAAAGCGTCCCAACCCATGGGGTGGAGAACGTTGGCACCGTTCATCCGTTTCCAGCGCGCGTAGATATCGGTGGCAATATAACCCTTGGGGTGACCGACGTGGAGCCCCTCGCCCGAAGGGTACGGAA
>CAYIMH010000036.1:0-6742 GCA_964364525.1 uncultured Candidatus Saccharibacteria bacterium
AGCCAAATTCAAACATATTTTGTGAAAACAGGCCGGCGTTTTTGTACTTTATACCGACCTTCCCGTGTATCCATTATTAGCCTCCTCTTTTACTATTGTTTTACTCTTTTACGTCCTTGGCTCTCAAATAAACCCGGGGTTGAAGGGAAGTTTGTCACTTTCCATTCCCGTAACTTGGGTGGCGATGTAGGCTTGACAGCCTCGGAGAGCCCCGAGGGTCTGCTGTTTGGTATAGTGGCCGAACAGAATCAGATATTCCGGGTATTTAGGATGGCAACTCACTTCGGTGTCGAGATTGGTTGTCAATAGTCCAACCTCAAGGGGATGCCAGTTGCCATTTTGGCGGTAAAGTACGGTTGTTTTGAGTCTGCGGCGATTTTCCTCTATCTGCATTAAGTTAAGGTCGACACACACACGTTTACTCCTTGATAGGCCATTCTCTAAGTACTTCACGTCAAAGGGCTTTCCGTTTCTGATCCTAGCACATCAACATTTACAAGTCAAGAGCGCTAGAGTGGGCGATTATTGGTAGAATAAGGGGATGGAGAAGATGGAAAAGGCGGTGGTGAGATTTGCTCCCAGTCCGACGGGGAATTTGCACATTGGTGGCGCCAGAACCGCGCTGTTTAATTATCTGTTTGCCAGAAAAAATGGCGGCCCCTCGAGTGAGCTCGGGGCAAGCAAATTTATTTTGCGGATTGAGGATACAGATAAAGAGCGATCGAAGCCGGAATATGAACAAAATATTTTAGACGGGCTGAAATGGCTCGGGCTCGAGTATGACGAAATTTATTATCAATCCAAGCGGACGGCGATTTACCGCGAGTATCTGGAAAAATTAATTGAGAATGGGGGGGCCTATGTTTCTAAAGAGGAAGTGAAAGAGGCGGGACAGAGAGCGGAGGTAATACGCTTGAAGAATCAGGGTAAAAAAATAACTTTTCAAGACTTAATCCGCGGTGAAGTCGAGATGGACACCGCCGATCTTGGCGACTTCGTCATTGCCAAAGATTTGGAGACGCCCATTTTCCATTTCACCAACGTGGTGGATGATCTCTTGATGGGCATTACTCACATTATCCGCGGTGAGGACCACATCTCTAATACGCCGCGGCAAATTCTGATCGGAGAAGCTTTGGCGGCAAATGGTCTGGCTCCGGTGAGCGAATTGGCCTATGCTCACATCCCGCTTATCCTTGCCCCCGACCGTTCTAAGCTGTCCAAGCGTCATGGCGCGGTGGCCTTGACCGAGTACAAAGAAGATGGTTATCTGCCGGCGGCCCTGATTAATTTCTTAGCGACGCTCGGCTGGTCACCACAAGCCGCCGGTCTAGAGCAAGAAATTTTGAGTCTCGAGGAGCTAATCAAGTATTTCCAACTTGAACAGGTGCAGAAAAGCGGCGCGATCTTCAACCTGGAGAAGCTGGACTGGTTTAATCGCGAATATATCAAGCGCTTGCCCGAGGTAGAATTACTAGCCGAAATTAAAAAGCATTTCCCCAACCGAGATGAGAAAGTTCTACGGAGGCTTTTACCAGAAATTACTTCGCGGATCAAAAACTTTGCTGACTTGAATGAGCAATCTGGTTCGGGGGAGTGGGATTATTTTTTCGAGGCACCCGAATTGGCCAAGGAACTCTTAAGAGATCCGGCGCCCCTGTCTCAAATTATTAAATTAATTTCTGACCTTGGTGAATCTGAAGTAGATTTCACAGCCGAGAAAATTAAGACCGCCATTTGGGATTACGCCACGAGCGAGGGGAGAGGCAAGGTGCTCTGGCCTATGCGCGTGGCGCTCTCCGGCCGCGCGCAAAGCGCCGACCCCTTCACCATCGCGGCAATTATCGGGAAAGAGGAGACTATTAAACGCTTGACCCATGCTCTTAACTTCTAGACTAGGCACCTTATTATTGGTTAGCTTCGCGTTAGTCATGGTCTGGCCTCAACCCGGACAGGCGCAATCTCGTCGTGATGAGCTGGAGTCGCAGATCAACACCCGCAATCAGGAGATAGCTAAGCTGGAGGAGGAAATCGCCAAGTTAAAAGGTAATTTGGCCAACACCACCAAGCAGGCAACGACTTTAAAGGGCGAGGTGGCCCGTCTTGACACTATTAGCAATAAGTTGTTGACTGATATTAAGTTGACCGAAAGTCGGGTCAGTCAGAAGGCGCTGGTTATTGAGCGATTAGAATTGGACTTAGTCCGCAAAGAAAGCAATATTAATGACCTACAAGATGGTCTCGCCGAGGCGATGCGCGCACTTAGAGAGGCCGATGATCACTCGTTGGTGGAAATGGTCTTGGCCGGGCGCAATTTTTCAGACTTTTGGGTTGATCGTGAGCATCTGGTCCAAATCGAAGCCAAAGTTTATGAGACGATAGTGGAGTTGAAGCAAGCCCACCAAGAGCTTAAAACCGACAAGAGTGTGGCCGAGAACGAGCGACGGGATTTACTAATCCTCAAGATCAAATTGGCAGACCAAAAGAAGATTAACGATGGAGCCAAGCGCGAGCAAAGTGATCTCCTGACTAGCACCAAGAATCAGGAGGCCAATTATCGCCAGCTGATTGTCGGTCGCGAGGCCAAGAAGGCCGCCTTCGAGCGCGAGCTGGCCGATTTCGAGAACCAGTTAAGGCTTGACCTTGACTTGAGCAAATTGCCGGCGACCGGCACCCGACCCCTTGCTTGGCCGCTCGACGACATTTATATCACGCAGAAATTTGGCAAAACGGCAGATTCAGTCCGGCTCTATGTCAGCGGCACCCATAATGGGGTGGACTTCCGGGCCAGCGTGGGCACGACCGTCAAGTCGGTAGCCGACGGTCTGGTCCTCGGGACCGGCGATACCGATATCGTCTGTCCCCGGGCCTCCTATGGCCGCTGGGTCCTAGTCAAGCACAATAACGGCTTGACAACGCTCTACGCCCACTTAAGTCTCATTAAGGTAAATCAAGGACAGGCAGTGGGGCGCGGCGAGCTCCTGGGTTATAGCGGCCAAACCGGTTATGCTACCGGACCACATCTCCACCTCACCGTTTACGCTTCCGACGGCGTCAAAATTGATACGCTAAAGAGCAAGGTTTGCCGCGGGACTTACACCATGCCCATTGCCGACCCCAAGGCCTACCTCGACCCGCTCTTGTATCTAGAAGGAACACGCTTATCGTCGCCTTAATTTTTTGGTTAAATTACCGGCTTGGATTATTGCCCGACTCAGTTCTTATTTCAACTGCAGTTATCGCCTCTGGTTTTATTCCCAAAAACAAGCAGTGGGTGTACAATTAATTATATGAATAAACAGCGCGGGGGATTTATTAAATTAGTGCTGATCATTATCGTGGCGGCAATTATCCTGGGTTATTATCGAGTGGACATTAAGAATATCGTTGGGTCCGATCTGGTTCAACGGAATTTGAATTACTTGTGGGGGACAGCTAGAGACTGGGGCGGCTGGATTTGGGACAAAATCACGGCTTTGGCTACCAAATGAGTCAAATTTGACGCCAGGCTTTTAATGTTGTTTGGTATTGACGACGGGGCTGGAGTGTGCTAAGCTAGGCTGGTAGCCGGGAGCCTTTACTTGATTTGGCTACGCAAATGGCTTTAATGGGCCATTTTTCCAGCTTTAACCTTATTTATACTACGTTCCTACAAATAAGTCTCGCCAGCTTCATAAGTCTTAGCACGCTCGGTGCCCAATTCAGCAATAATTTTACCCCCGGTTTGGCCGGCGCGGCTCTGACGTTGATAGAAAAGCCTAATATTAGCCAAGAATCGTTTCCTGTCAAAGTGGCTAGTATTCAAGAAGCGATCGCCACTCAAGCCAAGGCCGAGGGCGTTAATCCGACTTTGGCCCAGGATATTGCCTTCTGCGAGAGTACTAATCGTCAATATGCCGCCGGTGGACAGGTTCTGCGTGGTAAGAAAAACCCAGCCGATGTGGGTCTTTTCCAAATTAACGAGAAATATCACTTGGAGAAGAGCCGCGAGCTTGGCTACGACATCTATAGCTCCGAGGGCAATATCGGCTACGCCATGTGGCTCCTCAAGAACGAGGGCAACCGTCACTGGAATTCCAGCCGCCGCTGCTGGCAGGCTTAAGAAAAAGATACCATATTTCAGCGATCGCTAATTTTATGTATCATTAGAGTCATAACGTCGGTAAAGATATATTGTACGACGTGGTACTGGTCCAAGCGTTAGTCCGCCCTACTTCAACCCCGGGCAATTCCCCGCTGGCGTGTAGCCGGCGGCTTCGGCCTCGGCGCGAGTGGCAAACCAGATTTTATTTTCTTCCTTAATCTGTTTAGCGCTGCCGCACCACGGGTAATGATATTTGGTGCCCACTCTTGAGGCGACGTATTGGCCGCTAGTTTGAACCACGGGTATCACTGTAGCTGTCTCAACCCCGCTCCCCTTTTTAGGGGTGTCGCTCTTGACATCGTCGGTCTCTATGTTATTATTAAGATTCGCGGTACTGGTGGCCAGATCAGGATAGACGATGCTAATGGGCTCCTTGGCTCCCCGCAAGCCAGAAAATCGCCCCAGGCCGAAGCCCAAAGTGCCGATGAGGACGATAACCAGAATCAGCCACCAGACCTTATGCTCGGCCTTGATCTTTTCCGCCGCTTCCTTTATACTGGTCATTAATCAATTATGGCACATAAAAAGGCTGCGGGTACAGCGAAAAACCTAAGGGATTCCAATCCTAAATATTTGGGGATCAAATTGCAACACGGCAATGCGGCTAAGCCGGGTGCCATTATTGTCCGCCAGCGCGGGACCAAGATCTTGCCGGGGACTAATGTCGGCCTCGGCAAGGATCACACTATTTTCGCCAAAAAGATTGGTATGGTCAGCTTCACCCAGGTGCGCAAGGGCAATTTCGACGGGACTAATCGTCAAGCCAAGAAGGTCAGCGTTGTTTAAGCCTCGGTCGTCTCAACGCGCAGAGTAAATTGCCCGCTCATCTCCCCCATTTTGACCGCGATTTGATGGTCACCGGTTGTCTTGATGGCGTGTTCCAATTGTATTGCTTCGATGGGTAAGGCTAGATGTTTCTGGACCCGCAAGGCCTCGACAACGGCCTCGCGGTGGAGACCGGCGAAGAGATGACCCTCGACGCTGGCTTTGGCCGAGACGGTAACGACGACGCCGGTGAGTTGCGATAGTCCCTTCTCTAGAAGCTCGCTCTGTAATTTATCCTCACTGCTTTGTCGCGCTCGCCAGGCCTCCAGCTTTTTCAAATTCTCCGGCGTGGCCAAAATCGCCAATTTCCGTGCCAGTAAATAATTACGGCCGTAGCCATCGGCCACTGTTTTTTCCTCATAACGTCGGCCGATTTTTCGCACATCCTGAAGTAAAATTATTTTCATTTTAATACTTCTATCGCTTTTTTGACAAAGGGATCATTAATGCCGGTCTGCTCTTCCTCGGCTTCCTCGTCCACCTTGACCAAGACGGTTGGCGTTAGGCCTTCGTGAGAGATAGAAATACCCTTAGGTGTCAACCAGCGCGCCACAGTAATCTTAAGCGAAGTATCGTTGGTAATAGGAATTAATTCCTGCACTGAGCCCTTGCCAAAGGTTTTCTCCCCCACTAGAGTAGCTTTACCGTGTTCGGATAAGGCGCCGGCCAGAATTTCTGACGCTGAAGCACTTCCCCGGTCCACTAAGATTACCAGCTTGAGGTCGCCAGTGAAAACGTTATAGCCGCGACTCTTGTAAATCTTGGGCTCTTCCCCCGAGCTACGGCTCTCGATTGCCACGGTCTTGTCTACCGGCAAGAACCAACTGGCGATACCGACCGCCGCCTCCAAGTAACCGCCCGGATTACCCCGCAAGTCAATAATCAGTTTGTCGGTCTTGGCTTGGGCAAATTCGCGGAGCGCCTGACGGAAAAGATCCTGGGAGGTAGCGCCAAAATTGAAAAGCCGAATGACAAAAACTCGCCCGGGCAACATCTCGGTCTCAATGGTGGGGATATTAATTACCGCCCGGGTTAAATTGAAATCGATGTCCTCCTTCTCGCCCTCGCGCTTAATTGTTAATTTAACCTTAGTTCCCACTTCCCCGCGGATCCGAGCAATAGCTTTGCCAATATCTAGAGTGGCGGTAGATTCGTCGTTAATCGCCATGATAACATCGCCACTCTTCATCCCCGCCCGCATGGCCGGCGTCTCGGGCAAAGCCGAAATAACGTGCAAAGCCCTGTCTCTAACCCCCAATTCTATCCCCACGCCACCAAAATTGCCCTGAATTTCTTCCTCGAAGCTTTTTTTCTCGGTCGGCGGGAGAAAAACTGAATAAGGATCATCGAGCGAGTCGACCAAACCGGTAATCGCGCCCCAGACCCGCTTCTCCGTCGCCGCCGTACTCGAGTTAGTGGTGGTCGAACTGGACGTGGTCGTCGCCGCATTACCGTTAACATATTTCTCGTCAATCACGCCCCAAGCCCTCCAAAAAGGGGCGAAGTCGACCGTCGCTGGCTGACCCTCTTCTTTGTTGATGAGCTCGTCGATTTTGTTGATGGCCAGCTGGTTGCTATAACCCAAATAGAGTCCGGAAACAAAAGCGCCGGCTAAACCAGCAACCAAGAGAATGACCAGCAAAATACGCCACCAAGCTCGATTCATATTTATTCTTCGATTATCGCAAAAGTGGCCCTTGTCGTCAACGTGGTCGTAGTGCTATAATAGCGTAGCGATTTCCTCGCGGCTCTGCCGCGATGACCGCTAAGGAA
>CAYIMH010000037.1:0-6711 GCA_964364525.1 uncultured Candidatus Saccharibacteria bacterium
ACCACTCTAACACGCAGCAAGCTGACGAGGTATTAACCTGGGGGGGAATAAAAATACCCCGCGGCTCTCGAGGTGAAAAACGCGGGGAGAGATGATTTGGTCATGGTTCGGGTTTGGATCCTTTCTTTGGTTCTTTCCCTTTGACCGCGGCAGTGAGCCGATCAATGGCAGCAACGACCCCCTCAAGCACCGTCAAAGCAATGCAACCAATAGCCATCGCAATTACAGACCAACCCCAACCGATGGTAACACCAACACTAACCACCATAATCACCAAAAGAACTAGCACGATACCGGAATATTTCATGGTTAAGACCTCCTTTCTGACAACACGACTATCATAATCAACAATTATAGTCAAGCTTCGTCTATTTATCCCCTTTGCTATAATCCCCTCATGGCCTTCGTCCATCTCCACACCCATAGCCATTACAGCCTACTGGACGGCTTGTCGAAGATACCGGCGCTGGTGAAGAAGGCCAGGGCCATGGGACAGGCGGCCTTGGCGCTCACCGACCACGGCAACATGTACGCCGCCATTGAGTTCTACCAAGAGTGCCAAAAAGCGGAGATCAAGCCGATTATCGGCGTCGAGGCTTACGTGGCCACGCGCACCCGCTTCGACAAAGAGCCCAATCTCGATAACCGACGTTATCATTTAACTTTGTTGGCGAAAAACTTAATCGGTTATCGCAATTTAATTAAACTTGTTACCGCCTCTTATCTTGAGGGCTATTATTATAAACCGCGAATAGATAAGGAATTGATGCGCGCCCATAGCGACGGCCTCGTCTGCCTCTCCGGTTGCCCGGGCGGAGAATTATCCAAAACACTCTGGAATAAAGACTATGCCGCCGCCGAGCATGTCGTCCGTGAACACCAAGAAATTTTTGGCCCCGAGAATTATTATCTCGAGCTGATGCACCACCCCAAGCTCGAGCGGCAGACGGAAATTAGAGAAGAAACAATTAAGCTCGCCCACCAGCTCGGAATCCCCCTCGTCGCTACTCAAGACTCGCACTACTTAGAGCCCGACGACGCCCCCGCCCAGCATACGCTGATCGCGATTCAATCCGGCTCGGCTCTAGAAGAAAATCGCCGCTTCAATAACACGGAGGAAGATTTTTCGCTAATCAGCGAAGAGCAAATGCGCGAGTATTTCGCCGCCACGCCGGAGGCGGTGGATAATACGGCCAAAATCGCTGACGCTTGCACCTTGGAATTAACGCTGGGCAAATTTGTCTTCCCCCATTTCCCTATTCCCGCCGGCGAGACCGGTGATTCACTCTTAGAAAAACTAGCCTTCGCCGGTTTGAAAGAACGTGGCCTCGCGGACGATCAAGAAGCCATCGCCCGTCTCCGTCACGAGCTTGGTGTGATCGCCATGAAGGGTTACGCTTCGTATTTCTTGGTGGTGGAAGATCTGATCCGCTACGCCCGTCTGCATAATATCTACTACAATATCCGCGGCTCGGTAGCCGGCTCGATCACCACCTACGCGTTGCAAGTAACGGCCGTCAACCCGCTCACTTACCGCATCCCCTTCGAGCGTTTCTTGAATCCCGACCGCCCCTCGGCGCCCGATATTGACATGGATTTCGCCGATAATCGTCGCGACGAGATTATTGCTTATGCCCGACAAAAATACGGCGAGGATAAGGTCGCCCAGATCGGAACCTTCGGCTCGATGATGGCCCGCGGCGCCGTCCGCGATATGGCTCGCGCCCTCGACTACCCTTACTCGGTCGGCGACAAGATCTCCCGCTTGATCCCGATGGGCTCACAAGGTTTCCCCATGAGCATAGCGCGCGCGCTCGAAATTACACCGGAATTGCGGGAAGCATACGAGAAGGATGCCGACACCAAAAGGATTATTGATCTCTCGCGGAAAATCGAGGGCAATGCTCGCCACATCTCCGTCCACGCCGCCGGTGTGGTGATCTCCCCCGGACCGCTCACTGACTACGTCCCGCTCCAATACGACCCCAAGGGCGGCAAAATTATTACTCAATACGATATGTACGCGGTCGGCGAGGACGGCGTGGGGCTGACCAAATTCGACTTCTTGGGCCTCCGCAACCTCACCATCCTCTCACGCGCCGTGGAGTTGGTGGAAAAAATTCATCAGCTCAAAATTGATCTTGATAAAATCCCGCTGGATGACAAAAAAACTTTCGCCATGCTCGCGCGCGGCGAGACCATCGGCCTCTTCCAGCTAAACGGCTCGGGCATGACCAAGCACCTGAAGGAACTCAAACCGACCGCGATTCACGATATTAACGCCATGGTCGCGCTCTACCGCCCGGGCCCCATCCAATTCATCCCCGACTATATCGCCCGCAAGCACAACCCGCACCTGATCAAATATCTTGATCCGGCGCTCGAGAATATCTTGAAACAGACTTACGGCATTTTAGTCTATCAAGACGATCTCCTCATTATGGCGCACGATCTCGCTGGTTACACTTGGGGCGAGGTCGATAAATTCCGAAAAGCGGTGGGTAAAAAAATTCCAGCGGAAATGGCCAAGCAAAAGGAAAAGTTTATCAAGGGCTGTGTGGAACACTCCGGCTGGAGCCAGCAGAAAGCGACCGAGGTCTGGACTTGGATCGAGCCCTTCGCCGCCTACGGCTTCAATAAGGCCCATTCCGTCTCTTACGGCCGCGTCGCCTATCAGACGGCTTATCTGAAAGCTAATTTCCCGGCCGAATATATGACTTCCGTCCTCTCGGCCGAGAGCGGCAATATCGAAACTGTGGCCGAAGCAATCGTGGAGTGTCAGCGGATGGGTATCCCCGTTCTGCCGCCCGACTTAAACGAGAGCTTTGAGGACTTCACGGTCGTAAAAGCTAACTTGGAGGCTAAACCTCCACTTGGAGGCTTAGCCTCCAAGTCGGATAAAATTCGCTTCGGCCTCATCACCATTAAAAATTTAGGTGAGAGCATCTCCCAGACCGTCGTGGCGGAACGCAAGAAGCATGGCCCCTTCCAGTCCCTAGCTGACTTCTTGGAGCGCATCCACGATCGCAATTTAAATCGCAAATCGCTCGAGGCCCTGATCAAGTCCGGCGCCCTCGACAGCTTCCACTTTGAGCGCGGTGCCCTCCTCGCCAATCTCGACAATTTAATCAGCTATCACCAGAGCGTCATGAAAGAGGGCCAGGGCGACTCGCTCTTCGGCCTGATGAACGATCAGTCGAGCGTGCCGACGCTTAAATTACGCGAGGCGCCACCGGCCAGTGCCGCCGAGCGCTTGGCTTGGGAAAAAGAATTACTTGGTCTCTACATCACCGGCCATCCCTTAGACCCCTATCGCAATAAGTTTGAACAAAACCACAACACGATCAAGAAAGCCAAAGAAGCGAGGGATGGCGCTATCGTTGTCGTCGGCGGCCTAATAGAAAGTGTCCGGCCCATCAATACCAAGAAGGGCGACGCTATGGCCTTCGTCAAAATTACCGACTTCACCGGCAGTATCGAGGTGGTAGCCTTCCCCCGCGTTTTGGCCGAATTCAAAAGTCTCATCGTCCCCGAGCAATGCCTCGCCCTCCGCGGCCGCCTCTCCATCCGTAACGGCGAGCCGAGCATTATTTTGGAGGGAGTGAAAGCGCTGTAACCCCCTTAATCCCCCTGATCAGGGGGAAATCAGCTCTGCTCCCAAATAAGGGACGAGGAGCGGCACTTTGGGTATAAGTCTTAGATCGCGCACCCGGCTTCGACAATAGGTAACAGCCGGAACCACACTGTAAGTACCGCTGGCCGCCGGTATGGTGGCAAAGCTGCTGCCGGGAATGGAGTTGGGGATACAGAGCACTTGCACATTGCTGGAATTATAGACTTGCAAGGAACGCACGGCGGTATCGGCCGAACCAACGATAAAGCTCCTATTGGAATCGGGATTAGTGACGGTAAAACGCCGACTGGCCCCCGGATTATAAGACCAGCTCTCGGCCGAGCCACCGAGGATTAGGAGATCGGCGGTTATCCCAATACCGGGGACCGACGGGACCACGATAGTGCCGTTGGCCGTAAAGTCGGTGGTTGCCGCGTAGACCGCCGCCGACCCCGCAATTAGCATCGCGACTATTAACCAACTAAGATTCTTGGAGGACATGTGATTATAATTACTAATTGTTACTGGCGCCAATCTGAATCCATGAAGAACCATCGTAAATAAAGCTAATGGAGTCAAAGTCGTCGATACTCACGGAGGAGTCTCCTGCTACGTATTGGACACCGGCGCTGTTGTTGAAGACACAATAACCAGCAGTATTTGTCACTCCATCTACAGTCACAACTAGAAACTGGCCGGCTCTGGCACCGGTTTCATCCAAGGTAACAGCCGTTCCCCCATTACATTGCAAAACTACATACGTACTGGTGGGTGTCAGTGTTAGGGCGGGAGAAGAATCAAGGACAGTCTGCGACGTATAAGAAACATTAGAAGTGTTACCAAAAACAGTCTCGCCGGTGAAGTTGATGGCGCCACTGCCTGACTTAACGTTCACCGCCGAAACAGTGGTATTATTGCCCAGAGTGACAGTACTAGCGGCCGAGTCGGCCCCAAGATTAATAGTTGAACCACTGAAATTACCAGTGGCTGAAGTATTGCCAATGTTAATCGTTGTCGCGGTAGTGGTGCCGATACTAAGTATCCCCGCCGCCGAAGTATCCAAACCATAGCCGTTAGAAACCTTCAAGTCAGCAGTATCCAGAGTCACGGTGTCAGACAATGATGAGGTACTACCCACGCTTAAAGTCCCATCGGTCGAGATATTAGTGCCGATAGTGGTGGTAGCATAGAGCACACCGACCACTAGCAATAAAGCTAAGATCGAAAGCGGCAAACTGCGAAAAATGGCTTTTAAATCCATAACGAATAGACAAAATTACTTTAATAATCAATAAGCCGACCAAGCCAGTCTAGCATGATTTTACAAAAACAACCACCACAGTTTGACGAGCAGACTTTGAGTTTATAAGACAACCGTCAATAGCGTCCGTTCGAGGCCGTATCTGGCGGGATCGATTTTTTGAAGTTGGCGGTCGAAGTTCTTAACGGTGGTTTCCAGCGCGGGAAAATTGGCGGGCGTGAATAAGACGGTGAAATCCGACAAGATGCTTGACGGCTTCGGCGCAAAATATTTCCGCCACCGCCTTGGGTCCAAGCGGCGGCGTCAAGTCGAGATAAATTTTCTGCGTCACGCCTCGCGCCACTTCTGCGGATATTGAATTGCCAGATAGGGATTAGACAAGGGGTCTCAATCTAGCAAAAATCCGTAAAAATTGTTATGCTGATCAGCATGAATTCATCTCAAGATTTAAGCGCGCAACGGCACTCGTTGGCGCATTTGCTGGCGGCCGCTGTGCGGGAATTGTGGCCAGAGGCCAAGAATACGCTGGGACCGGCAATCGATAACGGCTTTTATTATGATTTCGATTTCGGCGCCGAGAAAATTTCTGACGCCGATTTGGAAAAAATCGAGGAGCGGATGCGCGCGCTCCTGCCGAGTTGGGAAACTTTTGTAGAAATTGTGACTAGCGTTGATGAAGCCAGAGAAGCCTTCAGTGGTAATCCCTATAAACTCGAACTGATTCAGGAACTGGAGAAAAAAGGAGAGAAAATTACTCTATATTATTCTGGCCCCAAAAATCTCACGCCCTCACTGCCCGATCTAAAAGCTAAAAGCTGGAAGCTAAAAGCTGGAAGCTTTCTTGATTTGTGCCGCGGCGGACACGTTGAGAATATGGCCGAAGTGGCGCCCGACTCTTTCAAGCTCTCACGCCTCGCCGGCGCCTACTGGCGCGGTAGTGAGAAAAATAAAATGTTGACGCGCATCTACGGTCTAGCTTTTGACACGAAAGCCGAACTTGACGCTTATCTGATTCAACAGGAAGAAGCCAAAAAACGCGATCACCGCAAATTGGGCAAAGAACTAGGACTGTTCACCATTATTGATGAAGTGGGACCCGGTCTGCCCCTTTTCTACCCTAAAGGCGCGCTCCTGCGAAGTTTGGTGGAGAATTTTATCAATGATCTGCAAGTGAAGCGCGGCTATCTGCCGATCTGGATTCCTCATATCACCCGAGGCGAGCTCTATAAAATGTCGGGCCACTTAGATAAATACGACGCGATGTATCCGCCAATGAAATTGAGGGACGAAGCGGATTATTATTTGAAACCGATGAATTGCCCGCACTTTATGATGCTCTACAAGAGTCTCCCCCATTCCTATCGCGACCTGCCAGTGCGCTATGTCTGCACCACCACTAATTACCGCTACGAGAAATCCGGCGAGCTTTCCGGCTTAACGCGCGTTCGCTCACTCACTCAAGACGATTGTCACGTCTTCTGCACCGAAGAGCAAATTGAAACCGAGATCGCGCTGATGCTCGAGATGATTAAAGAAGTTTACGCCGCCTTCGGTCTGACCGATTTCTATGTGCGCATTTCCTTGCGTGATCCGAAAAATAAAGAGGCCTACCTCGGCACCGACACCGTCTGGGAGACCGCCGAGAAAGCCCTGCGCAATATCGTTAAGAAGACCGGCTGGCAATCAGTCGAAGCCGAGGGTGAAGCGGCGTTCTATGGCCCCAAGCTCGACTTTATGTTTAAAGACGCGATCGGCCGCGAGTGGCAACTTTCCACGATTCAACTGGACATGAACCTTCCTAATCGGTTCGAGCTTGAGTACGCCGACTCCGACGGGA
>CAYIMH010000038.1:0-6623 GCA_964364525.1 uncultured Candidatus Saccharibacteria bacterium
AAGGCCATTGCCACCGGTCATACCCCGACGGCTTGGCCGCGGGGTTGTTGATTTAGAAGATGTTGAAAAAATTTAAATATCGCGAGATGACTTGGATCGATCTAGAGTCACCCACCAAGGAAGAGCTAGAAGCGGTCGGTCGCGAGTATAATCTCCATCCTATTGCCCAAGATGAGCTCCAGGGCCCGACGAAGCGCGCTAAGGTCGATGTTTATAAGGGTTTTATCTATGCCGTTTTCCACTTCCCTCGCGGCCTCTTGGGCCACTCGACTTCAGTAATTGAGCGCGATTACATTGAAATTGATTTTATCATCGGTAAGGATTTCCTTGTCACCACGCATTATGAACTAGTCAACGCCCTCAATGATTTCTCCAAGATCTTCGAGACCGACTTCATGCTCAAACGCAATCACCATAAGCTCCACGCCGGCTTCGTTTTTTTCTACATTATGAAGGAGCTTTATCGCTCGCTGGAGCTTGGGCTGGGCTATCTCAACGATCGTTTGCGTCTCGTTGGGCGCGGCGTCTTCAGTGGTCAAGAAAAAGAAGTGGTTAAGACTCTAGCCGAGATTAACCACGAGCTACTCGATTGTCGCTGGGTACTCAAGCATCACCATCAACTCTTCAGATCACTTGAAGAAGCCGGGCGAGAATTCTTTGGTACCGATTTTCAGCAACATCTTTCGGCCTTGACCAACGAGCATATTCGTATCTGGAACATGATCAGAAGCAATCGCGCCACTTTTCTCGATTTGCGCGAGACCAATGACTCACTTCTCTCGATTAAAAATAATGAAACGGTGAAAGTTCTGATGGTTGTCGCTTTCATCTTCCTGCCGTTGAACTTGATCGCCCAAATCTTCGGTGCGGTTCAATTCCCGGCCACCATCAGCCCCACAGCCGACTTTTTAATCATGGTCAGCCTTATGATTGCGGCGGTTGTCACCGCCTTCTGGATTATCAAAAAACGCCAATGGCTCTAGAGACTCCCCTCCGGTTCTATAATACGCTTTCGCGGCAGAAGGAAAATTTTGCGCCGCTTCAGCCACCGACGGTCGGCCTCTACTCCTGCGGTCCGACAGTCTATAATTATGCCCATATTGGTAATCTGCGATCATATGTCTTCAGCGACACCCTGCGGCGCGTTTTAGAATTTAACGGTTATCAAGTTAAACAGGTAATAAACATTACGGATGTGGACGATAAGACCATTAAGGCGAGCCAGAATGCTGGCGAGGCTCTCGGTCAATTCACCCGCCGTTACGAGGAATTTTTTCTCCGCGATCTCGATGCCCTGAATATCAAACAGCCGAGAATTTTGCCTCGGGCGACGGAGCATATTCCGGAGATGGTCGCCTTGGTCGAAAAATTACTGGAGCGTGGCGTGGCTTACGCGGCCGAGGACGGCATTTATTTCAAAATTGGGGAGGCCAAGAATTACGGCGCGCTAGCCCAGCTCGATCGCTCCCAACCAACCCGTTCCCGCCTAGCGACCGACGAGTACGATAAGGCTGGCGCCGGCGACTTTGCCCTCTGGAAATTCCATAAGCCGGAAGATGGCGCGGTGGCCTGGGCCGCGCCCTTCGGGCGTGGCCGGCCCGGTTGGCACATCGAATGCTCGGCAATGAGTATGAAGTATCTCGGCAAGAGCTTCGATCTCCATACCGGCGGCGTTGATCTCGTCTTTCCTCACCACACCAACGAGATCGCCCAGAGCGAGGCGGCGATGGGTCAGCCCTTTGTTAAATACTGGCTCCATTCCGGCTTCGTCAACGTCGATGAGCAGAAAATGGCCAAGTCGCTGGGCAATACCTGGCGGCTCGCTGATCTGGTCCGCGAGGGCATCAGTCCCCTCGCCTACCGTCTTTGGCTTCTGATGGCCCATTATCGAACAACCGTCAATTTCACCTTCGAAGCCGCGCGTGCGGCCGAGACCGCTTTGGCTCGGCTCAAGGAGCGCCTCGTCTCTCTACCCGACGGCGGGCCGGTCAACGAAGGCTTGCGGCAAGAATTTTTAGACAGCATCAACGACGACTTGAATACACCGCGCGCCTTGGCCCTGATCCCGTCCGCGGTGGCGGATTCTTCTTCTCGTCTTTTCCCGGCCGAAGAGAAAGCTACCTGGCTGGAATTTGATAAAGTTCTCGGTTTGCGTTTGGGTGAAGCGCCGACGCCGGAAATTGTCCCCGAGGCGGTCGAAAAATTGGCCGCCACGCGCGAAGCGGCCCGCCAGGCCCAAGATTGGCCCCGGGCCGACCAATTGCGTGCGCAAATCGTGGCAGCGGGTTATAATGTCTTGGACACAGCCACCGGCCCGAAAATAAGAAAAACGAAATAAAAACAAGCGGTTTTTTATCCCCAAGTTATCTACTTTTAGCCATTTTCGAGGTTGGTGCTCGGGTCTATCTCCACATGATAGAATACACAGGCATGCCCCCGTCGAATGATCAACTAAAGAATCGCCCCTTTGCCCAGAAGGGGCTGCGTATTCCACCGCAAGATATTGCGACGGAGCAGGCTTTGCTCGGCTCCGTTTTGATTAAGCCGGAAGGGATCTATGAGGCGATGGAGATTTTGGAGGCCGAAGACTTCTATGCCGAGAAGCATCGGCGTATCTATAAGGCGATGCTCGAGCTTCGCGAGAAGAACGAGCCGATAGACGCGGTTTCCCTCACCAGTAAACTCAAGGAGCGCGAGGAGTTGGAGGCCATAGGCGGCGCTTCTTATTTGGCCAGCCTCATCAGCGTCGTGCCTACCGCCGCCAACCTGGGGCATTATGGGATGATTGTTAAGAAGAAATCTTTTCTACGCAAATTGATCCACTCGGCCGACAGTATCTCGGCGCTGGGTTATAACGAAGTCGAGGAGCTGGACGATATTTTCGACCGAGCGCAGAAAGCGATCTATGACATCGGCCATTTTTCCAAAAAATCTTTCGTTCGGCTTAAAGATACGCTCGTTGAAGCCTGGGAACGTTTTGATAAATTACATAAATCTGATAGCAGTCTGCGCGGCATCCCCACCGGCTTCAAAGATTTGGATAATAAATTGGCCGGTCTGCAGAAGTCGGACCTAATCATTCTGGCCGCCCGACCGTCGATGGGCAAGACTTCGTTGGCGCTTGATATTGCTCGGAACACCGCTTGCCAATTCAATAAATCCGTCGGTATTTTTTCACTGGAGATGAGCTCGCAACAATTGGTGGATAGGCTCCTCGCCGCCGAGAGTCGCGTGGATTCCTGGCATTTGCGCACTGGTAAATTGAAACAGGACGAGGACTTCTCCCGTCTCCGTGACGCCCTCGACCGTCTGGCCATCGCTCCCATCTTCATTGATGACGAAGCTAGTAATAATATCACCCGGATGCGGAGCGTGGCGCGAAAATTGAAAGCCGAGAATGGGCTTGACCTCATCGTCGTGGATTATCTCCAATTGATGATTCCCAAGAAGGATGCCGACTCGCTGGTCCAGCAAGTGACCGAGATTTCTCGCTCGCTCAAGGGCCTGGCGCGCGAGCTCGAGGTACCAGTGCTCGCCCTCTCCCAGCTCAACCGCGCGGTCGAGGCGCGCGGCGGCAAACCGCGCCTCTCCGATCTCCGCGACAGTGGCAGCATTGAACAGGATGCGGACGTCGTTCTCTTCATTCACCGCGAGGACAAGCAGAACGAGAATAGCGAGCGCAAGAATATTGCCGATCTCATTATCGCCAAACATCGCAACGGTCCGGTCGGCGAGGTCCAGCTCTACTTCGACGAAGCGCGGGTCAGCTTTAACAGCATTGAGAAATCCGATTTCGGCGGATTCTAAATTATTAAAGAATTAAATTTGATATGAACCAAGAAAGTCTAAAACCACTAGAACCAGAAACAGAAAAAAAAGAATCGAGGGCGGAAAACGGCGTTCCACAAGAGGTGGTGATAGAGAAAACCGAGCAAAGCGTTCGGATTTTATCGAGTCTGTGGGAGAAAAGATTAGATATTCTGCAGGAATACTACAAAGAGAGGAACAAAAAACGATTTATACCTTTTAAATCGGACGATTCTATACTATCTGAAATAAGGGGCGTTCTCTCTCGACCGTCGTCAATAAATGAACGGGAGGAAAAAGTTATTGAAATTTTAGAACGTGGCGCAACATCCTTTGGCAAAGAAAAGCTCCAGACTGAAGGTGGCGCCGCTAACGAGTTTAATGGGAAGATTGATTCGGTCTCGAAAGTCATCGATAAATATACCGAATTAGTTTCTGACCACAAAGGTGATTATGCTGATTATTACTTCAAAGTTTTTACCAAGCTGACACGGCGCTTAAGTAAACTTGTTTAATCATGAAAGAAAAAATAATTGAGGCGGTGAAAAACGGTTTGCTTAATTATCTAGGCTTGGTGAATATCACCTTGGTTGGTTCACACGCTGATTCAAAAAAGGAATTAGAAAAAACAAATGATTTCGATTTCATTTTTATTTTCGAAAAACTTCGGCCTAACAATTTCAAGGATTTCCAGAACAGGCTAACGCATATTGCCGCCTCGCTCGACCAGCCAAGCCATGTTGTCTGGGCGGAGTTTAGGGTTGGGCCGATTAAGCCGGCCTGTCCTCGGCCGGCAGATTTCTGTTCGATGATACACGCACTTGTTTTCAGCCGGCAAATTTTTCAAGAATATATTGTCATGGCCCCCTTCATTACTCTTGACTGGTCACAGTTCCCGCCTTTAATCGGCAAATCTCTAAGAGAAATTTTCGATTTTCCTTGGCCAACAGTGGAAAACTTAATTGCCGCTCCTCGTCACAGCATTAATTTCTATCGTCAGTCGCTGAAAGACAAAGTGTCGATTGCAGTCAAATTGGTCGAGCACGATGGCCAGCTGGTCACTGTTGTCGACAAGGTGCCGATGAACGAACAACAAATTCTAGAAAGCTGTTCCAATATTCTCAACAAAGTGATGTTGAACACGATCATCGTCTACGAAAAAATTACTAAGCAATGGGACAAAGATCAATTGCTGGCCGAATTTCTGAAGTTGTTTCCTGAATTTAAGAACCAGAAAGCCGAACTTGTAATGATCAACGACCTTAAAAAGAAACTTCGAAAGGGTGAGCCGTCTCTCTACTCTCTTGCTGAATTAGAAGAAAAACTAGAAGCTTTTTTGGTTAAATTAACGGAACTAGCTAGAAACAAGGCGGCCTGACGCCACATTATGTCCGACACCATCATCGATCAATTAACCCAGAGCTTCCTTAAATTCCCAGGGATAGGGCCGCGGCAGGCGAAGAGATTTGTTTATTATTTATTGCATGCCCATAATGGCAAGGTGGATTTATTATTGAAACAGATTGCTAATTTGCGACAGAATATTCTTCAATGCAGTGAGTGTTTTAGATTTTTTACACGTAACTCCTCGACTTCGCTCGGAGCAAGCGACACAAAAATTTGCGAGATCTGTAACGATCCAGACGCCGATCAGAGTCTCCTTATGGTCGTGGAGAAAGACATTGATTTAGAAAATATCCGCAAGTCCGGCACCTACGACGGACGCTATTTTGTCTTGGGCGGTCTGGCGCCCATCCTCGACGATCATCCCGAGAACTTCATTCGTCTCCGCGAATTGGAAAAACTTATTGAACACCGAGTGTCCGATACTTCACTTGGAGGTGAAACCCCCAAATTGCAAGAAATTATTATTGCCTTGTCGGTTAATCCCGAGGGCGATTATACGGTTGATATTTTGAAAAAAATATTGGCGCCGCTCGCGACCAAGCACGCTCTTAAAATCACCTTACTCGGGCGCGGCCTCTCCACCGGCACCGAACTCGAGTACTCCGATCCCGAGACTCTCAAAAACGCGATTAAAAATCGCGGCTAGCTATTAGACACGAAGTGTCCAAATTACTTCACTATTACTTCACTTCAGTAATTTCGACTTCCGTGTAAGGTTGTTTGTGGCCGTACTTCTTGCGGAGATTAGTCTTGGCGCGGAAATGGATAACGTCAATTTTTGGGTAGCGGCCCTGCTTTAACACTTTGCCGGTGACTTTGGCGTCGCTCAAGATTGGCGTACCCAATTTGGTTTCTTGGCCGTCGTCAATCAAGAGCACCTGGTCGAAGGTGACGGACTTTCCCTCCTCCGTGTCCAATTTCTCCACCTTAATCTTGCTGCCCGCTTTAACCTGATATTGCTTCCCGCCGGTCTTAATTACAGCGAATGTCATAGTGGGTACATCCTACATTATTAGCCGCCTCTTGGCTACTTGACTTTTAAACGCCGTTATGCCAGCATGAACAACAGACAGCCCTTTGACGTAAAGTGGCTAGGAATAGCTTTAAAATGAGGAGAATTCAATGTCGAAAGCCAGAGAGATTTGGTGCCGTAGCCTTTTGCTGTTGGGCGGCCTGGTGATCTGTCTCGGGTTAATTTTCGCCATCGCGAAACCTGATCGCCAGATGATCGGGCAATTGCCCAAGTTTGCTGGTCGGATTTTCTCAGGTGAGAAATTATCCCCGGACACTTTCACTATCAGTCACGGCTTGGAGTGATCGGGCAATTATGTCCTACGGTCTAGACCATAACGGGTCAAACGTGGTCATCAGGGCCTGGCAACCCGATACCACTCCGGGAGTTTTCCAAT
>CAYIMH010000039.1:0-6617 GCA_964364525.1 uncultured Candidatus Saccharibacteria bacterium
GGGTTCGCTCGGCACCTCGGGCAAACAATGGGGCCTCTCCGACCTCGGTATGGAAGCGATCAAGAATCTCAAGATGGTCGAAGCGGCGCGCACGGAAGCCACCACCCTCCTTGCCATCGACCCCGCGCTCAAGAATTATCCTTTACTCCGCCAGGAGTTAAGCAAGAAGAAGATTGAGGAAACGCATTGGGAGTAAAGATCATGAGAGGATGTGAGAGGATGTCTGACATCCTTTTTTGATAAGTGTGGTGTAATTAATTCCCCGCACTGCGTCTCTCGATCAGCGACTTGGCGTCTTGGGCGCGATCGATAGCTCCACGATATTGATCGAGTTGGTTGCCACCGCCCGTACCGACGGTCCGCTGGAGCATGGTGACCATAAGCCAGATGATAATAGCCGTGCCCAGAAGCAAGGCAATGAGGCCGATAAAACCGCGCCGATGATTAGCCATAATGCACGCGCTTGGATTCGAACCAAGGACCAGCCGTGTATAAGACGGCGGCTCTACCGCTGAGCTACGCGTGCGGGCACGCCTTTATGCTACCGCAGACAGAGACGGTTCACCATCTGGCAATCCTCCGTCCATCTTCGGCTTGATGCCGTTGAGGGTGAGGAGCTGATTGAATTCCTCGCGATCAATAGTTTCCTTTTTGATTAATTCGCCCGAGAGATTATCGAGCACTTGACGATAATTAGTCAGGATCTCGCGCGCCCGCGCCAAGCCCTCGTTCATGATTCGCGATACCTCCGCGTCTACCGCCGCCGAGACTGATTCAGAAGCCAAGCGCTCGCTCAAGCCACCCCAGGCCGTGAAGCCACGCTCGCTCGCCCCCAAGGCCACCGGACCCAATTTATCACTCATGCCGTACTTGGTCACCATGCTCCGGGCCAAGTCGGTGGAGACGGAAATATCGTTCGACGCGCCGGTAGTGACGTCGCCAAAGATGAGTTGCTCCGCGGCGTAACCGCCGAGCGACATGGCGATGTCGTCCAAGAACTCACCGCGCGTCTGCAATTTCTTGTCTTCGAAAGGTAATTTGAGGGTATAGCCGGCGGCGTAACCACGCGAGATGATCGAGATCTTGTGGACCGGATCGGCCTGGGGCAAGAGCGAGGCCACCAGCGCGTGCCCCATCTCGTGGTAAGCCGTCACCCGCTTCTCCCGTTCGGAGAGAATATGACTCTTGCGCTCGGGACCCAACATCACCTTCTCCACGCTCCGGATAAGATCGTATTGGGTGATCTCTTGACGACTCTCGCGAGCCGCCAAGATCGCTCCCTCGTTCATCAAGTTGGCCAAGTCGGCACCGGAGAAGCCGGGCGTCCGCTGGGCAATGGCCCGGAGATTGGTATCGGGACCGAGTGGCTTCTTCCGCGCGTAAATTTTTAAAATCTCCTCGCGATCCTTGAGATCGGGACTGTCGAGGATCACCCGCCGGTCGAAGCGCCCGGGCCGCAGAAGCGCCGGATCTAAGACATCAGGGCGATTGGTCGCCGCCATGACGATTAATTTCTCATTCGGCTCGAAGCCGTCCATCTCGACTAAGATTTGATTCAAGGTCTGCTCGCGCTCGTCATTGCCGCCGCCCATCCCCGAGCCGCGATGCCGACCAATGGCATCAATCTCGTCGATAAAGATAATTGACGGGGCGAGTTTCTTGGCGGCCGTGAAGAGATCACGCACCCGCGAGGCACCGACACCCACAAACATCTCTACAAAGTCAGAGCCAGAGAGAAAAAGGAAGGGCACATGGGCCTCCCCCGCTACCGCTCGAGCCAAGAGCGTCTAGCCAGTTCCCGGCGGCCCCACGAGGAGCACGCCCTTGGGAATGCGCGCGCCGATATCCAGGAATTTCTTGGGGTTCTTCAAAAAATCAACGATCTCCAGCAATTCTTCCTTGGCCTCTTTTACCCCCGCCACGTCCTTGAAGGTAATTTGCTGGGTCGTGTCATTGGGATCTATCACCTTGGCCTTAGATTGGCCGAAGGAGAAAGCTTGCATACTGGCACCCCGCATTTGTTTAGAGATGATCCAGAAGAGAAAGAGGACGAAAAAAATTGGTAAGAGCACCGGCAGCAGATTGACCGCCCAGAAGCTCCAGCCGCTCGGATTCTTAACCTCCACCTTGACCGCCGCCAATTGCGCTCCACTGACATCATAATTAGCCAGCGCCTCGGAAAGTGAGACCCCTGACTCCTTTTGCGACGCTTGCTTATCACCGCCACGCAAAGTGAGTTCCAGTGTGTCGCCCGTGATAGTGATCTGACTCACCTGCCCGGCGCGGATAGACTTAGCCACTTCCGAGAAGGGCACCTCCGGCGCCGCACCTTTCTGTTCGGTGACCAGAGAATAGATCGCCACCGCGGTCGCTAAAATCAAAATAGTCGCCAACAATTGACTACCAAATCGGCCCATCACCCCGGGGCGTCGTCCACCACGCTTATTGGTAGATTGTTTGCCAGCCATTAGTTCCAGAAATATAACAGAAAAAACGGGCCACCACAACATGTGTGACGGCCCGCGGGCGGGCGGCCAAGCTCGGGTTCCAGAGGGACTAAGTGGCGGCTTCGGCCAAGTGCGGCTGGTGATTATCAACCAGTTCTCGGACAAAGCTCAAATGATCCTCGATTGCACCGATCTGCATTTCCGTGCCTTGGGACCGGACGAGCAACTTCACCCACCTCTCCCAGACCAATCCGATACCGTTCAGACGGCCCACCTTCTCCTGATCCAGAAAAGCTGGCCAGCGAGAATCAATCTGCTGGAACAAACATAGCAGGCCGTTCCAGAGATCCAAGCGCGACCGCAGGGAGATACTGGGGTCCGCCAGCAGGACCAAACGTTGCTCGACCTTCTGCAACCAGACCAAAAAATTGGACCGCTCCAGCCGCTCCCGTCGGGAGACGGCCCAACAATTGACAGATGACATCGTGTCACCTCCTTCCTTGGTTTGAGTTTTCAAATTGTTGTACGAAGACCAACGCCGCAGATTAGTGTAGCCCCGCGACCGAAGCAAAGAAAAAACTTCTGTGGAGAAGTACCGAAGCGCATGTGGTGTAGTAAAAAGTTTAACAAAATGGGGTCCCTGAACCTTGCGAAACTTTAGTTGGGAGTTTATCTTGATAGAGCTTTATCAGCATCTCTTTTTTCTCTCGGCGCCATTTTTTTATTTGAATTTCACGTTTTCTGGTAGAAGCTAGATCTGGGTATTCTTCTAGAAAAACTATTTTGAAATTAGAAATGTGTTTGGTAAACCTAGCTCCTTGATGATTATTGTGAGTATCTAAGCGTTTTTGTGGATCTTCTGTTATACCAACATATAGATTGCCAATGGAGTTTTTGATCATATATACAAAATGCATAGAACAATTATCTCTCAACTGGCGTTCGGGACAAATAGCCCATTCGACTCGTTGTTTCACTCCTCGCTCAGGGCACTCGACACCAAAAAGCACCCCAATCTGGATCAGGGTGCTTTTGGTCGCTCTGGTGGTTTACCACGAGCGAGTTTTGCTTAGTAAAGCAAAACGAGTCGAGTGGAGATGGCGCGAATCGAACGCGCGTCCAATTAGTTTGCAAAAGCGAATCGACGTGTGTGGCTCGTTTATGGATTTAAGTCTGGCGCCTGTAAAGCGGGCAAAACAGCGCCAAACCGAGTCTCTTTGGTTTTGAGTTCTCACCAAGACTGAATGAGATCTCTAGCTCGCGAGTATTACACTCTAGCCCGCGCCGCGAGCGGCTAACCCCGACACCAAGTCGGGGTAAACAGGTAGAATGCCAGCTTACGCTAAAGCGAAACTGGGAGTGTAGTATGGTGATACTACACCGCGTTCAGATGAATTGGCATTTATCTGGATTACCAGCAATTTAACGAGTCTTCTGGCCTCCTCGACACGCACACTAGAGTCAAGCTAATTGTCTAAGCCGATCATCCCCAAATTTGCGAAGCAAATTTGCCCCGAGACATTCGAGGGGCCAATTGCTTCACGTTGTTTTCAAAGTCCTCCTCATTTCCCTCTCCGTCTCGCGCTTCTTGATTAATTGACGTTTGTCGTGGCGTTTCTTGCCGCGCGCCACCGCCAAGCTCAACTTCAAGCGCCTCCCCTTATTATATACAGATAGCGGGATAATTGTCAAGCCTTTTTCGGCTTCGGCTTGAGCCAGTTTAATCACTTCTTTTTTGGTCAATAAGAGCCGCCGATTTCGTCCCTCGTCATAATCGACCGGAGCGTTCTTGGCTTGATAGGGTTGAATCGTCGCGCCGACCAGATAAGCTTCCCCGCCACGGATAAGCACCCGCGCCCCCGCCAAACTGGCTCGGCCGGCTCGGAGCGATTTGACTTCTTGACCCAAGAGTTCCAGCCCCGCCTCCAAGCGCTCAAGTAATTCGTGGTCGAAAGCGGCCCGCTTGTTCTCTATCAAAGACATGTTATGATTGTAGCATTACCAATTAACTAATAAAGACTATGACTCCAGAAGGAAGTAGCAGCAAAACTTGGATTATTATCATCGTGATCGCCGTTATTCTGGCCGCCGCCGGCTTTTGGTATTACCAGGGCAGTAATAGGGGCTATGTCGTACAAGAACTGCCGGTCTCGGAGTTAGAGAATATGACCAACGGGGACGAGGCCGTCAACGACAGCAACCAAAACAACGGCGCGGCCGCTACCGACGGCGATGTTAATTTCGGCACCGTTAATGATCTACCCACGGGGAGCAGTTACCCCGACGTCGGTAAATAAATAGACGGCTACTATTGCTGACTCCCAACGCTTACTGGGGCCAAGTATGATTCAGCTTCAGCTGTCAAGCGCAGATATCGTGAACCGTAAGAGAATAAGCCCACCAGAACTAAGAGCGCTCCCAGACCAGCCAGCAGGATAAGTGCCATCATTCCTGAATGTGACGTAGACATAAATCACCTTCCAGAATAGCCGAAACGGCTTGACGCGTCAAGGTCAATCGTCTAAGATATGGGGCAGGCGCCACGAGCAAACCGTTGTCCAACCAGGTTAAAATCAATCATTTCATCCGAGCCAAAGAGCTCCGCGTTATCGGTCACGATGGCGCCAATCTCGGTGTTTTGTCTTTGGCGGCCGCCTTCCAAGCCGCGGAGCAGGTCGGACTTGATCTGATCGAGATCTCGCCCAACGCCGTACCCCCGATTGCCAAGATCATGGATTACGGCAAGTACCAGTACCTCGAGAACAAGAAGCGTAAGGGCGCCAAGACGAGTGCCGCCGAGACCAAGGGCATCCAGGTGAAAATCGGCACCGGCGACCACGACCTCGAGATTAAGGCCGGCAAGGCCTCGGACTTCCTTAAAGAAGGACACCGGGTGAAGATTAACCTCTTCTTGCCCGGCCGCGCCAAATACCTAGACCCCAAATTCCTCGAGCAACGCCTCGAGCGCCTGCTCAAATTTGTCTCGGTGCCCTATAAGATCTCCGACTCGGCCAAACGGAGTCCCAAGGGCCTCTCGGTGGTAATCGAGAAGGAGAAATAGCCATAATTTGACTATTCGGCCCCAATAGTATAGGCTAGACTTTCTATCATGAAGACCAATAAGTCATACACCAAGCGGATCAAGATCACCAAAACCGGCAAATTATTGTCTCGACAAGCCGGCCAGGATCACTTCAACGCCAAGTCTCGCCGGAGCAAGCAATTGGCCCAGCACCGCCCGCGGATTATGGTCCTAAGCAATAAAAATATCAGCCGGTATTTGCCGAATTTGGTTAAGCGATAAATAGGATTTCGATATTAGAATTTAGGATTTAATTTTTATTCATGCCACGAGTCAAAGGAGGAGCCCACGCCATCAAGAAACGCCGCACCGTCCTTAAGGCGGCTAAGGGTTATCGCCACGGCACGAGCAAAAAGGAGCGCCAGGCGCGTACGGCCGTGCTTAAGGCCGGCGTAGATGCCTTCATGGGTCGGCGCGATAAGAAGAACGATTTCCGCCGCCTCTGGAATATCCGCCTCAACGCCGCCGTCCGCCCCTTCGGCCTCTCCTACAGCCGCTTCATCAATCTTCTCAAACAAAAAAACATCGCCCTCGACCGCAAAATCCTCTCCGACCTCGCAAATACTCAACCGGCCACTTTTGAGAGGATAATCAAACAAGTAACGGCCTAATTTCCCGATTTTTTACGCCCCTTGTCTGACCGCAAATCACAGTGACCTCGACGACCACTGATGACACTCGGTGTCTTGCTTGCCGACACCGAGTGTCTGATGACCGCAAAAGCAGAGATTGACAAATTACAAGGTTCGGACTAGCCTTAGTAATGAGCCAAAAGCTCTAGAAGTGGACAAATCCAGAACCAAGTTGGACAAGTTATTGCGAAGGTTTCCTTGGCTGTGGGCCGTTAAGCCAGTGTGGTCAGAATTCATCGATCGCATTGATGTTAAAATGCCACACCGGAAAAACTCTCTCAGCGCTTTCCTGAGTATGTAACCGAAGTGTGGCTGATGGCTGACAACCAGCATGTCCAAGAATGCCGCCAAGTACATATCAACGACTGGGGCAATAAACCCCTCTCGGAGATTGTTATGAATCTGTGAATAACGAAATGTCATTCCTCGCTCACACCAAACACGCCGTTATCAGAC
>CAYIMH010000040.1:0-6309 GCA_964364525.1 uncultured Candidatus Saccharibacteria bacterium
TCTACCGTTGAGCTACAGCCGCAATCTTATAGCCTCACAACTCAAATCTACCAAGTCTCTCGCCTTTCGGCAATTAACTGCTGCCGGTGAATGGAATCGAACCATTGTCTAAGGCTTATGAGTCCTCCGTTCTGCCATTGAACTACACCGGCGAGTATTACCAAATTATCCACAAAATAAGGCCTCTGGCAAGGGGTTGCTTGACGGTAGCGACTAGTCAGGTATACAATGGGAGTCTCCGTTAATCCCGGGGTAGAGAAGCAGTAACTCGGGAGGCTCATAACCTCCAGGCCCCGGTGCAATTCCGGGCCCCGGAACAAGTTTAGGTCAGATATATTCAAACTCTTCAAAGACGCGCCGATAACGCTCGATGGTTTTGCGTGCTTCTGGTTTGGTTAAAACAAACCCGCTTTCATGAGCAATCCTATTTCTGATCTTGTGGGCTTCCCAGGCATCGTCCAAAGTGAGAAAGTCCTCTGGGGCGATGCTCTTCAGCCGCTCGCCTAAATTCTCGCCCACCGGTCTCAATTGCTTCACCACATCATCTAACATGTTGTCGGCCTCGATCACTGCCAGCTTCCACTCCGCCGGATTGTCGGTGGAGAGATAGCCGAGAACGCGTTCCCAACGTTCATTCTTGAGCGGTGAAATTTGATGATGACTAAAAAGCGAGGTCTTCATATCCGCCCGCTCTCCGGCCCTTAGTCTAGTGAGCTTGATCGTGAGAATCGCAACCCCCGCGAAGAGAAGCGGCGTGATGATGAACGAGATGAGTTTGGTCCAAAAAATCATCGTGCTGATAAGGAGCGGCAACGAGGTAGGCAAATTATCGCCAGACAAAAACTCGTACAGCAAATTGAACCAATATTCTAAATTAAGGTAGCGGACGGGCATGTTCAAAATCTTGACCTAAGGAAAACAAAATATCTTCTCGGCCGGCGGCGGACATTAATTGGAGGCCGAGCGGCAGGCCGGAGCTATCGTCACCAGATGGAATCGAGATGGCCGGCAAGCCAGCAATATTGGCCGGGACAGTGAAGATATCGGCCAAATACATTTGCAAGGGATCGGCGGTTTTCTCGCCCAATTTGAAGGCGGCCGTCGGCGTCGTCGGTGTGGCAATTGCCTCCACGCCGGTGAAGACTTGCGCCAATTCAGCCCGAATAAGTCCGGCTACCTTCTGGGCTTGGCCGTAATAGACGTCGTAATAGCCAGCCGACAGAACGTAGGTGCCGAGCATAATGCGCCGCCTGACCTCGGGGCCGAAACCGCGGCCGCGCGTCTTCAGATAATCACCGAGGAGATCATCACCCGACTGGTGATCACCATAACGCAGGCCGTCATAACGGGCCAAATTAGCCGAGACCTCGGCGGGTATTAATACATAATAGCAAGGCAGGGCATATTTCACATTAGGTAAATCAACTTCCCTGACCTTATGACCAGCTTGTTCCAAACACTTGAGCGCTTGTTTAAAATTACCAAGCACATCGGATGATAAGCTGTCTTGGAAAAAATGCCATGGCACCCCGACCCGAAGCTTGGAAATTGGTGGTTGGTAATTGGTAGTTGCGGCAGAAGTGCTGTCGAGCGGATCTCGACCCTTAATGATGTCAAAGAGAAGTTCGGCGTCGGCAACGGTTTTGGTGATAGTCCCGATCTGATCGAGCGACGAGGCCATCGCCATGAGTCCAAAGCGCGAGACGGCGCCGTAGGTGGGCTTAAGACCAACCGCCCCGCAAAAAGCCGCGGGCTGGCGAATAGAACCGCCGGTGTCGGAGCCCAGCGCCGCCAGAGCGAGATCGGCCGCCACTACCGCCGCCGAACCACCCGAGGATCCGCCGGGCACCCGCGTTTCGTCGCGTGGATTCTTGGTGGGGCCGTAGGCTGAATTTTCGGTCGAGCTACCCATCGCAAACTCGTCCATATTAGTGCGACCAAGGAAAATCGCCCCGGCGGCCTTCAATTTCTTAATCACTGTGGCGTTGTAGGCCGCGCGGTAAGACTTCAATATCTTAGAACCGGCCGAGGCAATATGGCCCTCGATCAAGATATTGTCTTTGACGGCAATAGGCAAACCGTCGAGTTCACCCAGACCCTTTCCCTGCCGTTGCCGCTCGTCAGCCGCTCGAGCGGCGGCGCGTGCCTCGTCGGCAAACACCTCCAAATAAGCATTGAGTTTGGAATTTTTTTCTTCGACCGCCGACAAATATGCTTCCACTAATTCCAGCGAGCTGAAATCGCCACGTCGGAGAGATTCTCTCGCCCCCGTCAACGTCAATTTGGTTAGATCAATTTGCGCCATAGATCAACCAAGAATTTTTTTCACTTTGAAATAATTATCGAGGGTAGCCGGAGCGGCGGCCAGAAGCTTGTCTCGTGATTCACCGCCAGGATTGAGAACCTCGTCTTCGCGCCAGACATTGCTCGGCAAGGTTGTCGGCAAGGTTGAACCTTCCACGGAAGGTTCAACCTTGCCGAGCTGGTCCGCCTCCTTCAATTCTGAAACATAATCCAAAATTTTGGACAAATCTTGGCGCAATTTCTCTTGTTCCTCCGGCGCCACCTCAATCCGCGCCAATTCTGTCAGCTTGGCCACTTCTTCAGCTTTAATCATTAAGCCAGTATAGCAGAACCCATATTGGACAAAAAGAGCCCCGAAATCTGGTGTATGCCAGACTTCGGGGCTTGGCCCTTGACTCTAATCGAGTCAAGGGCATCCACCTCCTCACTTCTCACTCTCCACCTCGCCTCTGCGGGAGAGGACAACACCCAAGCTGGCGCGCGAGTCCTCCGGGTCCCAGCCGCCCACGAACACGCCGTTGCGGTCGAAGTCACCGGCGCGAATCAGCTCGCCGTACGACGAGAGTGTAGGAGTCCAGTGCCAGTAGTTCTGGAGCAGCCTCTCGCCGTTGACCGCCTCGTAAGTGATGAGGCGATAGAGGAGCTCCACCGCCGTCTCACGGCAGAGCTGGTTCAACTTGAGAGTGGCGCATTGCTTGGCCCCCTTCTTCCATTCAGTCTCTTGGTCGCTCCCAATCAGCTTGGCGATGGCAGCCCGCTTAGTCTTGAACTCGGCGATGGCCCGCCGGTAAACCAGTGGCAACTTGCGGCCTCGGAACACGACCGCCTTCAAGTGGGCGGCAATGATCGCCGTTTGTCCGAGGTAGTCCTGGCTGGTCGAGTCGGGCAAGATAGTATTCCCCGCCAGGCGCCAGCGCCAATCCTTGGCGGTAGGCGCGGCGGTATAGAAGACTTCTTTCTGGTACCAGTCAATCGCGTAGAGCAATTTGCCACCGTCGGTAGCCTGATTGTCTCTGGCGACAACCAGCTCTTGCATAGTCAATCCCGGTGCTTCGAATAGAAGCTGAATGTCCTCGCCTCTCTCCCGGAGACCTTCCAGTTCCTTGTTGGTCCAGGGGATGAGCGGCAAGTCCTTGGGCGGCCTCAACTGGTGTTGCTTGCCGTGAGCGGCCATCACTTCTTCCAGAGCCAATAAATTGGTGCCGCGATTCAGAATGCGCCGGGCGGTGTCTGGAGTAGCCAGCTTGTGGCTTGGCAGTCGGAGTCATGACCATTTAAGGCCTCCTTTCGTTCAAAAAAATAGAAGTTTATTCATTTTTCAAGGCCTTAGTAAGGCTAGCACACCTGACCTAACTAGTCAATAGGTCATTAAATTCGCTCTCGTTCATCACTCTCACCCCCAATTTGCGTGCTTTATCAAGTTTAGAACCAGGTTCGACGCCGGCGATGACGGCGGTAGTCTTTTTAGAAACCGCTTCGGCAACTTCGCCGCCCAAACGCTTTATTTTCGCCTTCGCTTCATCGCGCGACATGATCTCGAGCGTCCCCGTTAAAACAAAGGTCTGGCCAAGCAGTTTGGCGCCAGCAAGCGCGCGAGCTTGATGTGGTTTAATTTTTATTTCCCTCAACAAGTTAGCCAACGTCTTCAGATTCTCTTTGTTCCGGAACCACTCATAAACTGACTTGGCCACCACCGGCCCCACCCCATTGATATTTTCTAATTCGGCCAAATCGGTTCGTTGTAATTTAGTTAAGGTTTGGAAATGATCGGCCAAGTCTTTCGCCGTCTCCTCCCCCACCTGCGGAATCGAGAGCGCGGTGATGAAGCGGGGCAGAGTCACCGCGCGCGCCGCCTCAATCGCCCGGAGCAAATTATCCACCGACTTCTCGCCGAGACGAGGCAGATTAATTAAATCGCCGCGCTTTAAAGTGAAGACGTCGGCATAATTACCGAGCAAATTATTTTCCAACAACAAATCCGCCAATTTGACGCCAAAGCCATCAATATCGAAGGCGTGTTTGCTTACAAAGTAATGAAGGCGTCGGCGGAGTTGGGCGAAAGAATTTTTGTTGACACAACGATGCGCGGCCTCGCCGGGGACGCGCTCGATCGCACCCACACCCTCGAGCGCCGCGGGGAAGATATAAGGCCGAGCGCCGCGCGGCCTCAAATCCGGCAAGACTTTGACAATGTCGGGGATCACGTCGCCGGCCTTACGGATAATCACCGTATCTCCCAGGCGGAGATCGAGCCGCTTAATTTCGTCCTCATTATGAAGCGTGGCCCGCGAGACCGTCGAGCCGGCGAGAAAAACCGGCCGGAGTTTGGCTACCGGCGTAATCACCCCCGTCCGACCGACTTGAAGCAGAATGTCCTCGACCACCGTCGTCGCTTCCTCGGCGCGGAATTTGAAGGCGATGCCAAAGCGCGGCGCCTTGCCGGTATAGCCCAACCGTTCCTGGTACTCGCGCTCGTTGACCTTAACCACCACGCCATCGAGACCATAATCCAGACGGTCACCCCTTTTTCCCCATTCGTGCCAATACTTAATCACAGCATTGATGTCGGGACAGAAACGGAAATGCTGATTAACTTTGAAGCCGAGCGCTTGCAATTTTTTGAGCTCCGCCGCCTGCGTCGTCGGTAAAGAAAAACTGGCGGCCGACAAATCATAAATAAAACTATCCAAACGGCGAGACGCCACCACGCGCGGGTCCAGCTGGCGGATGGTCCCCGCCGCCACATTACGCGGGTTGGCAAACTCGGGCTCACCAGCCCGGCGACGCTCTTCATTCAACTTAGTAAAATTTTTCTTCGCCAACCAGATTTCGCCTTCGACGATCACGTCTACTTCTTCTTCCAATTTAAGCGGCACCGACTCGATGGTCCGGACATTGGCCGTCACGTCCTCACCGACACGGCCGTCGCCGCGCGTTGCCGCCCGCACCAAGAGGCCCTTCTCGTAAGTTAAAATAATTTTGAAGCCGTCGATTTTAAGCTCACAAACGTAAGTTGGCTTCGCCAGATTTTCACCCAATAATTTCCTGACCCGCTTGTCAAAATCGCGGATATCCTCCTCGGTAAAGGCGTCGTTGAAGGACCATTGCGGCACCGCATGAGTCACTTTTTTAAAAGCCGCCAAGGGCTCCCCCGCCACCCGCTGGGTCGGCGAGTCGGGCGTCACCAGCTCGGGATGCGCCGCCTCGAGCCGAGCCAACTCGTCCTTGAGCGAGTCGAGCGCCTCCTCGGAGATCTCCTGCCTATTCTCCACGTGATATAGCCGCCGATGATAATCAATCACCCGGCGGAGCTTAGTTATTCGATCTTTAGTTGTTTCTTTGTTCACCACATTTAAAGTCAAGGATTATCCTCGACGGAAGCTTCCTAAAAAGATTTCAATAAGTAGATGAGGTGCGGCGTTTAATCTTAAAGACATAAATCAGATTATGGGGTAGAAATATTTTGTAGAATATCCTGTACGACCCAACGCGTCTTCGCCAAGTATCTTCTTCCCCCGACATTTTTTCAATATCACCAAAGTAAGGGTCCAGACTGAGACCGTCTATTGCAGATCCTATCTTTCCCGCCTGATTTTTCGGTACTTTTTCTAAAAACTTACGGGCCGAAGGATCAATTAGCAAGGCCCAGCTCATGTTTCAAATCTGTCCATTTAACGTAATTTCCTTGAGCAAAATTTTTCTTGGCCTGCGCTAGGGCTTTTTTCTCCGACATGGTTGGCTTAAAAGTCTTGGGGGTGCGCACTCCTTTCCGCCAAGTTAAAAACTCTTTGTAATCTTCCTCTGGCACAACGACCAATCTGTGTTTTTGTCGGCCAAATAAAATTTTAGGAATAGTTGTGGTAGTCATGGTCAGATATTAGCAAACATCAACCCGCCGGTCAAAGCCATTTTACCGAGTTCAATAAATAAAGGATTTATCTGCGGAGCTGCCGTGAATTTGCATTCTAAACGCAACATGGTTTGCAGGCTAATTGCAACACCCTT
>CAYIMH010000041.1:0-6003 GCA_964364525.1 uncultured Candidatus Saccharibacteria bacterium
AGTTTCTACCCGGACTAACTTCCCGAACCTGACTTGGATTCGCCGCCGCTACTGTTCGGACGCACGACCTGATCGGCGGTGATCATGGCGTTCCGCATCTGCGCTGAGAGATCACTGAGAGCTCCCGGCGAATGCGGAATGAGGATCGTGTTGCTCTGTGAGGAAGCAGCGACATCTTTCAAGGTGTCGAAGTACTGCGTCATCAGAACGAGATTCATCACGTCCTGCGCCGTAGCACCAGGAACCGCCTTCTCAAACTCGGCAACCGATTCGCGGAGTCCGTCCACGATGGCTCTGCGCTGATCAGCGATGCCCTTGCCTTGGAGCGCCTTGCTCTGGGCTTCGGCTTCGGCCGCCTTCACCTTGAGGATCCGGTCGGCTTCGCCTTTCTCGGTTGCCGCCATGCGCAACCGTTGCGCCGCATTGATCTCGTTCATCGATTCCTTGACTGTCTTGTCCGGGTCGATGTCGGTAACCAACGCCTTGACGATGCCGTAGCCGAAGTCGCCCATCTCCTGAGCCAGCTGTTCTTTGACAGCATCGGCGATTTCATCTTTCTTGCCGAACACGTCATCCAGCTTGATTCCTGGAACCTTGGCGCGAACGACATCGAAGACAAATGAAGTGATCTGCTTCGTCGGGTCATCGAGCTTGTAGAACGCTTCGTAGACCTTCTCCGGCATGACGAAGTATTGCACCGAGACGACGAACTGGACGAACACGTTGTCCTCAGTTTTCGTCTCCACCTTCACGTCCAACTGTTGAACGCGCAGGTTGATGCGCCCCGCCACCCAATCGATCCACGGCGTCTTGAAGTTGAGACCAGACGTTGCCACGCGAACGAACTTGCCGAACCGCTGAGTCACGGCCGCCGTCTGCTGACCTACCGTAAAAAACGAGAAGATCAGCGTCAGAAAGCCGAAAAACCCAACCACTCCTAGTGCGATCCACTGCCAGATTTCCATAGAAATCTCCTTTCAAGGTACTATCTTGCACGATTCTCTCGTGCCAGAGCCCACCAAACAACATGTTTGATATTGTGCTTAGCGTAGCAAATAATATCCTACTTGTCAAGCGCCGGTTAGCCACCACCAAAATAACCCCTATTTTAGGGGCTATTTTGGTTAATTCTGGACTTTGGATTTTGAGCTTTGAAATTTCTCTAGTAATCCATCCCGCCCATGCCCCCCGGAGGCATACCACCGCCCATACCGGTGCCACCCTTGTCTTCCTTCGGTTCATCGGTCACCGCCACTTCGGTGGTGAGGAGAATGGTGTTTTTGATCACTTTTGCCGAGCATTTTTTTAACCGCCGTTTTAAGAGGTGGTAAATCATTCTGTACGGTACGCCAAATTCTTCCCAACTGAACTCCGGCATATTCATGAATGAGAATGTCACGCATGCCGGCGATATCCTTCCAAGGGATATTCGGCTGACTCGCCTTAAGCTCATCAGACAAATGCTTGACCGCTTCGCCGATGATCTCCAGTCGGCGCATCACGGCATCCTGCATCGCGCTATTATCGGCAAATTTCATCGCCGTTAAATCGCTGACATAGTGCTCAATTTTTCCAATACTCTCTAAGATGTCCTCCAGATAGACCTTTGCTTCTTTCATTTTCTTACATTAGATCAACCGCCGCCGCCATAATGCTGGTTTTGAGAGCGGGCTTAATAGACCCATATTCGACTAGGTCAACCTTCTGACCCAAACCTTCCTCCAAACGATTTTTCAAATTTATGAAATTAAGGAGGCTAGCTTGCTGACTTAATTCTACAAGGATATCTATATCATTTGGCAACGACTTGCCTCTAGTGACTGAACCAAAAAGGCTCGCCCGACGGACCCCCGCCCGACGCAAAATAGGAACCGCCTTTTCTTGGATCAAGCTAAGTTTCATCTCCTGATCATATCAAAACTTGTCAATTTAAACAACCGCCCCGCAACATTCACTTTTCTCTTTATATTCTGATTGGCAACAAAAAAACAGGGTCGCTTGTGAGTGACCCTGTTGTGCGTGACGCCTCGCCGGAGATCTTTTGTCCTTTTACTTCACGATTTCCAGTTCCGAAGGGTCGTAGGGCCCCTCGGTTCCGTCTTCGTGCCGCACATCGTAGTACAGGCCGTGCGCACCGTGATGATCGACCACAGTTCCCCGAACACCCCATTTACGCTTCGCCCATCCCTCGTTGGTCCACTCATGACGAGGCGTCTTGGACTGGGTCGTCTTCACTTGCGTGCCCATCGGGATTCCGTCAAACTTCTCGATCATAATGAGCTCCTTCCAAAGCTATGCTTCACCGAAACGTGTCGCGAAAACATCCCACAACAAGATCATGCTAGCATAGACTAAGTACTTTGTCAAATTTTTTAGCGGCGCCAAAAAGCCCCTGTTGGGGGGCTTTTTGGCTAACTTTTAGACTGACAATTTTAGTTTAATAATCCATCCCGCCCATGCCACCCATACCGCCGG
Source organism: uncultured Candidatus Saccharibacteria bacterium (assembly GCA_964364525.1). Lineage (GTDB taxonomy): Bacteria > Patescibacteriota > Minisyncoccia > Phycocordibacterales > JACOZG01 > JAYEGE01. The sequence continues at coordinate 2,476 of CAYIMH010000041.1, forward strand.
GAGGCATCGCTGGGCCGCCCTTGTCCTCCTTCGGCTCATCGGTCACCGCCACTTCGGTGGTGAGAAGGATGGCGGCGGCGGAAGCGGCGCGCTCGATGCCGGTGCGGGCGACCTTGACCGGATCAATGATGCCGGCCACAAACATGTCCTTCACAATTTTATCGGCATTGGCGTCGTAGCCTTCATTGCCTTGGCTATTCTTGATTTTGTCCACGATCACTTCCCCATCATCCTTACCGGCATTGATGGCAATCTGGCGGAGCGGGGCGGCCAGTGATTTGAGGAGAACCTTCACCCCCACTTCAAACTCATGGGCCACATCGGACGAGGGCGACTTGATCGTCTTCCCCGCGACCTTGGCGCCGGCGCGCACTAAGGCCGTGCCGCCGCCGGTGACTATCCCCTCTTCGATAGCCGCTTTCGTCGCCTCCACCGCATCCTCGATTTTCAATTTCTTATACTTCATCTCCGCTTCCGTGGAAGCGCCCACCTTGATCACCGCCACGCCGCCGGAGAGTTTGCCGAGTCGCTCCTGCAATTTCTCCTTATCGTAAGACGAATCGGAGCCCTCGATTTGCTTCCTAATCTGCTTGACGCGCTCTTCAATATCCGCCTTCTTGCCCGCCCCGCCGACGACGGTGGTATTGTCCTTAGTCGCTACCACCTTGCGCGCCCGACCCAGCATCTTCAAATCAGCATTTTCCAACTTGATCCCCACCTCTTCCGAGATCACCTTACCGCCGGTGAGAATGGCGATGTCTTCCAACATTTCCTTACGCCGATCACCAAAGCCCGGGGCCTTGATGGCCAGGGTGTTGAAGGTGCCACGGATTTTGTTCACTACCAGCGTGGCCAAGGCTTCACCATCCGCATCTTCGGCAATAATCACCAGCTCCTTCTTACCGCTCTGGGCCAATTTCTCCAGCAAAGGCAAGATTTCTTTGACCGAAGAAATTTTCTTGTCAGTAATCAAGAGGAAGGAGTCGCTGTAGACCGCCTCCATCCGCTCGGCATCAGTAATCATATAGGGGGAGATATAACCTTTATCGAATTGCATCCCCTCCACCAGCTCGCTCTCCACGCCAAAAGATTGCGACTCTTCCACTGTCACCACGCCGTCCTTGCCCACCTTATCAATGGCCTCCGCGATAATCTCGCCAAACTCGGCGGATTCGGAAGAAATAGTGGCGATTTGCTTAATTTCTTCTTTATTCTTGATCGGTTTGGCCATCTCTTTGAGCGCCCTAACCACCTCCACCGCCGCGTGCTCAATACCGAGTTTAACTCCCATCGCGTTCACGCCTAGGGTCGTCTTCTTGAAACCTTCACCAATAATCGCTTGGGCCAAAATTACCGCCGTAGTGGTGCCGTCGCCGGCAATATCGTTAGTCTTCGAGGCCACATCCTTAACGATCTCCGCCCCCATATTCTCCACTTTATCTTTCAGACTAATTTCCTTGGCGATAGAGACGCCGTCGTTGGTGATGGTCGGCGTGCCGTAACCCTTGTCTAAGATGACGTTGCGGCCCTTGGGGCCGATAGTGATCTTAACCGCATCGGCCACTTGATCCACCCCGCGCTTCAATGCTTGTCTGGCCTGATCGCCAAAAATAATTTGTTTACTCATGTTATTCGATTGTCGCCAAGATATTGGATTCGCTGATAATGTAGTACTCTTTGCCTTCGACCTTGATCTCGTCTGGACCGTATTTGGAAAAAAGGACGATCTGGCCCTTCTTGACGGCGACGGGCACAAGTTTTCCTGCCTCGTTCAACTTTCCCGGACCCACGGCAATGACCTTGCCTTGCTCGCTACGCTCCTTACTGACAGTCTCCGGGATAATAATGCCGGATTCCGTTTGGCCCTTCTCATCTTTGTCAACCGCCTCAACGAGCACGCGGTCGCTCAAGGGCCTGATATTTATTTTGTTATTCATAATACATCCATTATAGGGGTTATTTCATAACCGTCAAGCACTTGACAAAAATCTATTGGGTGTATACTGGCGGGAGCGCTCTTTATGACATGTTCCTCCACCATCTCGGCCAATTCCTGTCTGACCATCTCAGCACTGTCACTCTGACCGTAGACGCCGATGAAACCGCGTATTCTGAAACCACTAAAAAAAGGCGGCAGGTTAATTTAACGGATAAGAGCCAATTCACCTTTGGCGATTTGCATATCGTCCTCCATTTTTTCCACTCGCTTGCCGGTATCGGTCACCCGATCTTGCACTGCTTCGAGCGCCTTGCCTTCTTTTTCCCCTTCTGCTACACTACCCGAAACGATGGATATTCTCACTGGTATATTGCCCTGGCTACAAATGATCCTCTCTATCCTGTTGATAGTGACGATTTTGTTGCAACAGAGCAAGGAGGGTCTCGGTAGCGCCTTTGGCGGCGATAGCAGTGGAGGCGTCTCCTATACCAAGCGCGGCGCGGAAAAAACTTTGTTTAGCGCTACGATTATCCTAGCGATATTATTTACCGTTTCTAGCATTTTGGGATTGTTTGTTTAATTTCTCTTAAATTTAAATATCAGCCACCTTACTTATGTCTTCAGGACATCACTGGTCTAAACTACCAAGTGGGAACGAGACCTTGCTCGCCCTCACTTCTTTCTCTCGCCGCCGCAAGCTCTGGGTAATCGGGCTCTTTATTGCCGTCATCGCCAGCCTCCTTCTGGTGATCGGCGAGCTCAATCGCCGCTTCACCACCGTGGTTAGTGCCAGTGGCGGGCAGATCACCGAAGGCATTGTGGGCACGCCCCGCTTCATCAATCCGCTCTTGGCCGTCTCCGATGCCGACCGCGATCTGACCACCCTGATTTACTCCGGCCTGACTCGCGTGGGCAAGAAGGGAGAAATTAAACCCGACTTGGACGCCAAATATCAGCTATCCGAAAACGCCCTCACCAACACCTTCACCCTGCGCGATGACCTGACTTGGCAAGACGGCCGGCCCATCACTACCGCCGATATTGAGTTCACGATCAAGAAGGCCCAAGACCCGCTCGTCAAGAGCCCGCGCCGCGCCGGCTGGGAAGGGATCAAAACGAGAGTGCTTGACGAGCGAATTATCGCCTTCGATCTGCAACAGCCCTACCCCGCCTTCTTGGAGAACGCCACCCTCGGCATCCTCCCCAAACATTTGTGGGAAAAATTTGATGCCGAAACTTTTTCTTTAAACCAATTCAATAGCGAGGGTGTCGGTTCCGGACCATATAAGATTAAAACGATTAAAAAGGATGATCTGGGCATCCCCGGATATTACACCCTCGTCCCCTTTGCTGATTTCGCCTTAGGCGAGCCGAAGATCAGCCAAGTGACCATTCGCCTTTATACCAATCAGGACGTCCTCTTGGCCGCCTACCGTCGGGGCGAGATCGACGGCTTCGCCACGGTGCCAGCCGAGACCGCCAAGAGTCTAATCGAGGATGGGAAGCAGATTGAGAGCGCGCCATTACCGCGCGTCTTCGGCGTCTTCTTCAACCAAAATCAAAATTCAATTTTCACAGGAGCGGCGGTG